>NZ_LWFI01001343.1:0-566 GCF_001635735.1 Oleiphilus sp. HI0067 | reverse complement strand
CATATTGCTAGGTACAAGCTCGGTTAGTCTGTTCGCAGATATAGCGTCGTCATAATGATTTGAACTTGTGGCCATCGAATGAATCTGGCGAATTCGACGAATAGGGTTTGATTCATTGGTGATTAACGAAAACAAACTAGCAGTGAGTTGTTTTCCAGATTTATACGTAAGGCTTGTTGAGCGCACTGAGATTGGAGAAAGTGCAATCAGCGGAGCCTTCGGAAGAGCGTTATTATCTTTTAGGTAGCTATGAAGTGCCTCAGCACAGACTCCAATAAGAATGTCGTTGGTCGTGACATTATTTAGCTCTTGTCGGAGTGTGCGAATAGAAGAGAACGACAAGCGTAAGTTGTCGCTGACGCGCTTGCTTGAGACTTTCTTATTTAGCGGGGTGCTCGCTACGCTTAATAGTGCTGAGGGAAGATTTAAACGCTGCAGTTTTTCGTACAGAACGCTGTAAAACGCTGAAGATGCAGTATCTTTGAGCAAGTTTGCAATGCTCGATGGAATGGAAAGAGCTGTGTTATAGGCCGCCTCAATCAAAGATGCTGTTTCAGGTAGTTCAG
>NZ_LWFI01001342.1:0-1039 GCF_001635735.1 Oleiphilus sp. HI0067 | reverse complement strand
ATACCTTAGATGTATGGTTCGACTCTGGTGTGACACATGCAGCGGTACTTGAACAGCGCGCAGAGCTTGGTCAATACCCGGCAGATCTTTACTTAGAAGGTTCGGATCAGCACCGTGGTTGGTTCCAGTCATCTTTGAAAACTGGTATTGCGATCAAGGGTGAAGCGCCATACAAGCAAGTGCTTACACATGGCTTTACCGTGGATGGTGAAGGCCGCAAGATGTCTAAGTCCATTGGTAACGTGGTTTCGCCGCAAGAAGTGATGAACAAGCTTGGTGCAGATATCCTACGTTTGTGGGTTGCTGCGACGGACTACAGCGGTGACATGACGGTATCGGATGAAATCCTCAAGCGTACAGCAGATTCATATCGCCGTATTCGTAATACCGCGCGATTCTTGTTAAGTAATATCAATGGTTTTGATCCAAAAGCGGACTTAGTACCGAATGATCAAATGATTGCACTAGATCGTTGGGCTGTAGATCAGGCACTTCAACTGCAAGCAGAGCTTCAAGAAGCGTATGACAACTACAACTTCTTAGGCGTGTTCCAGAAGTTGGTTCAGTTCTGTGTTGGTGAGTTGGGTGGTTTCTACTTAGATATCATCAAAGACCGTCAGTACACCACGCAAGCGAATAGCTTGGCTCGTCGTTCTTGTCAGACTGCGATGTATCATATTCTAGAAGCAATGACGCGCTGGATGGCGCCAATCTTAAGCTTCACGGCTGATGAGATCTGGGCTGTTATGCCGCAGCCAGTATCAGGTGAGCGAGATGAGAGCGTATTCTTGGCTGAGTGGTATACCGACTTAGTTGCACTTTCAGATGATGAGCCGCAAGGTCGTGACTTCTGGAATAAAGTGATGGCGGCAAAAGAAGCTGTTAATAAGTGTATCGAAGAAGAGCGTAATGCCGGCAATGTAAAAGGCTCACTAACGACTGTAGTTAGTTTGTACTGTGAAGGTGATTTGGCTGACACCCTGAGCACCTTAGGCGAAGAGTTGCGTTTCGTATTGATTACCTCTGGCGCACGCGTGCT
>NZ_LWFI01001341.1:0-842 GCF_001635735.1 Oleiphilus sp. HI0067 | reverse complement strand
CCAAAGCGTAAGCGTCAGCTTCGCGGTTGCAAGCAAGTTGCAGACGCGGATCAAGCGTCAATCAAGCGCATGTTGCGTATCTAATTGGTTCAAAAAATTTAGTTTAGGAGAACACTATGCCTCGCGTAAAACGTGGAGTTACCGCGCACCGTCGCCACAAGAAAGTATTAAAGCAAGCTAAAGGTTACTACGGAGCTCGTAGCCGAGTATTTCGTGTAGCTAAACAAGCAGTTATCAAAGCTGGTCAATATGCATACCGTGACCGTAAGCAGCGTAAGCGTCAATTCCGTCAATTGTGGATTGCACGTATCAATGCTGGTGCGCGTTTGAACGGTTTGTCATACAGCCGTCTTATTGCTGGCTTGAAAAAATCAAACGTTGAAATCGATCGTAAAGTTCTTGCAGATCTCGCAATGAACGATGCGCCTGTATTTGCAGCGGTTGTTGAAAAGGCTAAATCAGCATTAGCTAACTAAAAGCCGTTTGTGAGGAACTGTTGAAAAGCTAATTTAGATTCAGCAGCCCGCACGAATCGAGCACATTTTAATAGGGGGCTATGCCCCCTATTTTTGTTTTCGGAGAACAATAAATGGAAAACCTAGATCAACTCGTCCAGAGCGCGAACAAGGCGGTATCCGACGCCTCTACTATCGCTGAACTGGATCAGGTACGCGTTGATTATCTTGGTAAGAAAGGCCAAATCACTGCATTACTTAAAGGTCTTGGCAAGCTAGATCCAGCAGAGCGACCAGCAGCTGGTGCTAAGATCAATGAGGCCAAAGAAGCCGTCATGGCTAACCTCAGTACTAAAAAAGATTCTATGGAACAGAAAGCGCTTGAAG
>NZ_LWFI01001340.1:0-820 GCF_001635735.1 Oleiphilus sp. HI0067 | reverse complement strand
TGTGCAAAACCCTTCAGCGAAAATTGTGTTAGAAGGCCACTGTGATGAGCGCGGTACTAAAGAATATAACATTGCACTCGGTGAGCGTCGTGCTAACTCTGTCGCCCAATTCTTGAAGGTGAATGGTGTATCGGCTTCTCAAATTGAAGTTGTTAGTTACGGGGAAGAGAGTCCAGCTGTTGCAGGTTCAAATGAAACAGCATGGTCTAAAAACCGTCGTGTAGTGCTTCAGTACTAATTAGCATATGTTGAAGTATTCAAAACATAGAAAAGGGCTTCTTACGAAGTCCTTTTTTGTATCCCTTTGTTTTGCGTTATCTGCAAGTGTTTCAGCTAAGACACTTATCTTTCAATCGAAAGATAATAGTGCCTCCGAGCCTGTGTATGAGCAAGAGTCTGGCTCGCAAGTTCAAGCGTCTACTCCATCTGCGCCAGTCGCTCCTGCGGTTGGGCAAACTTCAAATATCAATTCTGAATTGTTCTTTATTGTCGAAGAGTTGAAGCAAGAGGTGATGTCGCTCAGAGGTGTTGTTGAAGAGCAGGCATTTGAGATTCGCCAGCTGAAGCGTCAATCTCTTGATCGTTATAAGGATCTAGATTCTCGGCTTCAGGAAATGGCAAAAGCGCGCGCTGAGTCGGTTAGCGTCGTTCAAAAACCAGAGCTTGTGACAGCTTCGCCAAATATATCAAGCGTTCAAGGCGCGGCGGTTGTGCCGGTTGTCGTTCAGGCTGATGTGAAGAGTGCCGCTGCTCCAGCAGAGTCTGCTCCGTCTGTTGATCAGGATCAGCAGAAGTTAGATTATCAAAACGCTTATGCTTA
>NZ_LWFI01001339.1:0-1419 GCF_001635735.1 Oleiphilus sp. HI0067 | reverse complement strand
AGCAATGTGTTCTTTTTCTGCAAATGCCTTGGCTTATAGTTCAGATTTGCTCGAGTTTGAGCATTACGCTTCTGTTCGACAACTGCGTGCATTGATCAAAAAGCTTGATTTACTCATGCGCGATACCGGTTTTGCACAAGCATTGGATAAAAAGTGCGGAAATAGCGTGGCAATATATTTACAGGCTTTACCAAACTTTTTAGAAAGAATTATGGAGAAACTCAAAACAGTTCAAAAATCATTGCCTCAAGATGCGGCAAGCAAAGCGAGTGATTTGAACAGTGAGTTAAAATCGCTTATTTCGTCGCTTAAGCCAAATAAGGCATTCTCGTTATTTAGCTAGTCAAAAGTTCATTAGTATCGCCTATCGACATACTGTGGAAGGTGTATCAGAAATGCTCTTAAAACTTCTTTATTGTTGCTGCCCAACAAGAAATTGATCCTCAAGAAGTTTTAAGGGTATCCAATGCAACAAGAGTTTGTTCGCGCGTCTCAACTTCATCAGCAAGGCAAGCTTGTTGAAGCAGAAAACATATATCGAAGCTTATTAGATAACGATAAAGAGAATCCTCAGTTAAATGCCCGCTTAGCATCTGTTTTAGTTCAAACTAAGCGAGCTACCCAGTCTCTTTCGCATTTCTCTATTGCTATTGATGGTTTGCCCGATGAAGATGCATTAATTCAGCATGCTGCCGATGTGGCAGCCAAGCTTGGTGAAAATGTATACGCGTCTAAATGGATGGGTTTATTGCTTCAACGCCACCCCAATAACTTAGCGCTAGCAGGTCAATATGTCGGTGTTTTAATTGCTAATCATCAAGAGCAAGAAGCACTAACTCTCGTCAACGAACTAATTAAAAAACAGCCCCAGAATCCACAGTTTCTGAACTTCAAAGGAATGGCGTTGAGCCGCTTAGGTGAGGGCGATAAAGCATATAAGTTTTTTGAAAAAGCCTTGCGACTTAATCCCGGTCAAATCGGTATCGTGCGCAATCTTATTATTCATGGAAAGGGAAAGAAGAAGCCTTTACTTGATGAGATTATTCCCCAGTATGAGCAAAAGCTTCGTCAGGGTGGTTTGCCAGCTGATGCGAAGATGAATTTGGCCTATGTTGTCAGTATGCACTATGACAAAAAAGGCGATAAGTCGATGAGTTTTGAGTATTTGAAGCAGGGTAACGACTTAAATCGTTCTGGCTACCAATATGCACATACGCAGACGCAAAGCATGTTCGCGATNCTGCANAANGCANTGACTCNCGANCNGATAGAAGTGTTGGCTAATAAACCTTACATCGAGGATGGTGCTGTTTAAATCTTTATCGCTGGCAACCATAGTTCGGGTGCTACTTTGATCGAACAGCTTTTGTCGAGTCATTCAAAAGTAGGGGCTGAAGGTGAGTTAAAAACGCTTTCAGA
>NZ_LWFI01001338.1:0-1395 GCF_001635735.1 Oleiphilus sp. HI0067 | reverse complement strand
ACAGTTAGCTCGGTTAAATCTTCGGAGCACAGGCATGAGTTATCAACCACACTTTCATATTGTGTATGGCCATACTGGATATTCGGGTGAGTACAGCAATCTCAGAATGTTAGAGCAAATAAAAGACTTGGAGTTTGTCTCGCTGAGTAATTTAGCTAGCAGGTATCAGGATGGTTCTGTAGATGTTGCCGAAGAGCAGAAATACTTAAAAGCTGCTGATTTGATTATTTTTCAGTTTCCTTTTTATTGGTATAGCGTACCGCACAATTTGAAGCGATATATGGATGAAGTCTTTGAGCATGGTTTTGCTTATGGCTCTTCGGGTAATGCACTTCATGGCAAACGATTCTTGTGTGCTATCACAACCGGCGGGCCTGAAGACGCTTACCATCATGAAGGCTATAACAAGTTTGAAATGGCTGAGCTGCTTCGGCCATTAGAGCAGACAGCGAACCTTTGTGGAATGCATTATATGCCGCCCTTTATTCTTCACAGTGCACCTAATTTAGTAGCTGGCCGCATGGAAGAGCATGAACGCCGTGTTGCGGAACATGCTAAGGCGTATCGAGATTTAATTGAAAGGTGTCGTTGGAATGCAGATTTGCAAAAGGATGTGCATTAGTTCGTGTTTGTTTTTTGATGGTAAGCACTAGGCAGACTTGGGTACCTCTCCCTCGTCATTCCAAACAGCGCAGACTGATTTGGAATCTCTCAATTAATGCATGTAATTAGACAAAAGCGGCTGTTGAGTTACTCTGTATCTGGCGTCTGCTTACAATAAGTTGTCAGACATTGCTGCCTCAACAAATCTCAAGTACTTGTGGGAATAGCTGATCTATGTTGCTGCTCAGGCAATAGCCGAAGATGTTGACTCAATATAATCCATTGGATTATGCTTTGACCCATGCAAACTATTGTTGAATTACCAGAGTTTCAGAAACGCGCTTCAGATCTGTTAAAAGGTGAAGAGAAGACGAGCATTATTAATTACCTAGCTGCGCACCCTCAAGCGGGGAATATTATGCAAGGTACTGGCGGTATCAGGAAATTACGGTGGTCTGCAAAAGGAAAAGGCAAAAGCGGAGGCGTGCGTGTCATCTACTATTATCACAACGGCTCGATTCCGCTCTTCTTGCTTACTGTATTTGAAAAGTGTGAAAAGGCCAATCTAAGCAAAACTGAACGAAATGATTTGGCCAAGCTTACTACTTTACTTGTTAATAGTTATGGTGAATCAGATGTCTAATACGTTCGCAAGCATTAAACAGGGGCTCCAAGAGGCCATTGATTACTCTGAGGGCAAACTCAAAAAAGCGGTTGTGCATGAGTTTAGCCCTCTTGATGTCAAAGAGAGTCGCGCGAAAGTCGGCATGTCGCAAAATGAATTTGCATCGG
>NZ_LWFI01001337.1:0-1477 GCF_001635735.1 Oleiphilus sp. HI0067 | reverse complement strand
GCCTGAAGGAGACGCAAAGCGTATTGTAGACCCCGTTTTAGAGGATAGTTTTTCTTTTTGGACTGGCCAATAACGCTCGCGTCGCATGACGGATAAGCCTTGCCGCGGGCAATAAAAGCGGCAATTTATAAGTTATTGAAAAATAAGAAAAAATAATTGGCACTTCTCTTGCTTTTTAACCTCTTAGATTAACTAGGATGAGTTAAATGGCGATTTCATTTCAAAATGCATTAGGTGTTCACCCGCAAGCTGTAGAGCTTCGAGTGCAGCGTGCTGAGTTGATGGCAAACAACTTAGCAAATGCAGATACGCCCGGATTCAAAGCGCGCGACATTGACTTCAAAGCGGCGATGGCTGAACAGCAAAGCATGCTTGATGGGCAGTTAGCGATGAGCGCTACGCAAGGCGGTCACATTGCTCCGAACCAAGGTCAATCCGGAGCGGAAGTTCTTTACCGAACGCCAACTCAGCCATCCGTAGACGGGAACACAGTAGATACGCAGCAAGAGCTTGCTGAATTTACCAAGAATGTTCTCGACTATCAGGCGAGCTTTCAGTTCTTGAATGGAAAGTTTAAATCCCTAAGCAAAGCAATAAAGGGTGAATAAGCATGTCTTTAAATTCCATTTTTAATATTGCCGGTTCTGGCATGTCGGCACAGTCGGTACGTTTAAATACAACCGCTAGTAACATCGCGAATGCAGATAGTGCAGCGAGCAGTACTGGCGAAGTGTATCGAGCGCGAAAGCCTGTATTTGCAGCGATTCAAGAAAGCGCTATGACAGGTGCAATGCCGAGTATGACAGATGCGGGTTCTCAAGGTGTTCAGATTAAAGGTATTGTCGAGAGTGATGCAGCGTTGGATATGCGTTATCAGCCGGATCACCCTTTGGCGGATGAGCAGGGCTACGTCATATATCCCAATGTGAATGTTGTAGAGGAAATGGCTGACATGATGTCCGCCTCGCGCAGTTTTCAAACAAATGTCGATGTCATGGAGGCAGCCAAAACCATGATGCAACGAATTTTAACTTTAGGCCAATAGGCGAGATAGACGATGACAAGTATTAATACCTCCGGTGTTGCTGATCCTCTAGCGCAGTATCGCTTAGAAAATAACGGCGAAGCGGCAAAGAAAGGTGACTTGGGTAAAAACGAGTTTTTGGATCTGATGATCGCTCAGCTCGAGAATCAAAACCCTCTTGAGCCTCAAGATAACGGTGCCTTTATCTCGCAGCTAGCTGAATTTAGTGCGCTAGAAGAAATGCAACAAATTAACAACACGGTGAATAACTTCACCAATAAGTTCCAGTCTACACAAGCATTGCAAGCGTCTGCCATGGTTGGGCGCTCTGTGTTGGTGCCAGGCGCTGAGGCTCCACTTTCGGCAAGTGGAACGATTAGCGGCATTGCAGACATTCCGTCTGGAACTAGCAATCTTTCTATCTCTATTTTGAATGGTTCAGGTGAGCTCGTG
>NZ_LWFI01001336.1:0-613 GCF_001635735.1 Oleiphilus sp. HI0067 | reverse complement strand
ATTAGCAAAGAAGTTTCGCTGTGCGAAAAGCTGGTCAAGGAAGCGACGCATGATCAGTTAACGGGCTTATCTACAAGACGCAAACTCGAAGAATTCGTGAACATGCTCATCAGTAGTTCACATAGATCAAACCGTTTGTTCGCAATCTTGTTTATTGACCTGAACAACTTCAAACCAATTAATGATCTACACGGGCATGAGGCAGGGGAAGCAGTACTCAAGAGCATCGCAAAACGAATCAGTGCTTTAACTCGTCAAGAAGACTTATGTGCTCGAATCGGTGGTGATGAGTTCGTGGTTGTCATATCTGAGTTGAAAAACAACTCAAAACTAAAATTCATTACCGCAAGGTATGCGAGTGAGCTAAGTAAAAATATTGCTTATGAAGATTACTCTATTTCGATCAGTGCAACAACATTTCCTGCTGACGGGAAAGACTACACGTCTCTAATACAGCATGCAGACCGTGCGATGTATAGAGAAAAGTTACGTGATGCTAACGGTCGATCTGATATATCTCACACACTCGAACCCAATGAAGCGGACAAAACCTGTAAACAACTATATTCACTGACGTATATCAGTGAATCATTAGTGTCTAAAGAAGGCATAT
>NZ_LWFI01001335.1:0-962 GCF_001635735.1 Oleiphilus sp. HI0067 | reverse complement strand
AGTCAGATTGGTTTAATCAGAACGAAGAAATAAGCGCCGAATTGTTACTTCCGTATATGGCCTTATCTGGTTTATTTGATAATGAAGACTTTGCTCCAATCATCAACAATAAGAAGTTAATGCAACAGTTTGAAACGATCATTGCTGAACAACTAACCGACGTATTTTTGTTCTATCACAGCAAAGCTTAAGACCATTTATGCGAGTCGAATTGAGGCTCGCACACTATTCCCCTTATCGTTGAAGCGCACTTTGCGGCAGAGCGATTCAACCAACTTCAAACCTCTCCCGTGAAAACTAGGAGCATGATCATCGAAAGGCCTTTCTGTGATGCCGGAAATATCAAATCCAGCGCCTGAATCGATAATCTCAATATCGAGAACTCTTGGTTCATCAAGACCGTACTCAAGTTTTATTTCAATGCTCGCTTCGCTTAATGCTGTCAAGCGCTCTGCACGCATCAAATAATAATTTTCAAAACCTTCTGCATCTTGTTTCAGAGAAGAGCATAACTGCAAAATGCCATGATCCAAGGCATTACAGAATAACTCCGTCAGGACAGTTGCAATTGTTTCCTGATGAACCGCAAATTCAGGTCGATCCGGAAGCAAATAAAACACCTCAGACGCAATATTTAGATCTTTACGCAAGAATTCCTCATTGAACATGAGCGAGGTTTTCCAGGGAAACATCGAAACGTCGTTCATAAGAATATCATCAGCTTCCGGCTTATATGCCATCACCTCTAGTAAAGATACATCATCTTGCTGAGGTGCATCCTCAACAAAGCTGTGGTATTGACTCAACATCTCCTCGAACACGTCCGTTTGCTCTCTTGAAACACACTGAGCTACACGATCCATCCCAAACATTTCATCAGTGCTGTTTGTCGACTCTGGAATTCCATCAGTCATTAGAAGAAGAGAATCTCCCTGGTGGAAATCAATATCATCCATACTGGC
>NZ_LWFI01001334.1:0-1351 GCF_001635735.1 Oleiphilus sp. HI0067 | reverse complement strand
AAGCGCCTAACTCTCTCATCATCAATGCCAAGAGTGGCAATGAAGCGGTGTTCTTACAACACAATATAGAACCCGGAGCGATTAAAAGAGGCATTGCAGTTGAATGGGCGCGACGCAAAATCCAATACTTCACCGACAAAGCAAATCGCACAAGCGAAGGCGTCAAAGCACGTTATCAACAAAGTGCAACAGACTTAGCGCTGCAACATCATCAGCTCAGTCGTTATACCAGTTTAGTCGCGGTAGATGTTACTCCCGAGCGCACGCAAGAAGCACTGTTGCGACAGAAACTGAAGTCAAATCTTCCTAAAGGCTGGCAAAGTAAAAATCCCGATGGCGCGAAGTTGTATCTTGCTCAGACGGGCAACGGAACAACTTGGTTACTTACCATCGGTTTTCTGATCGTAGGGCTTACCGTTTTGCCTTTGCTAGCTTTTAACTTACTTGGTTTAAGTAAGAAGGGAGTACGCTATGAAACAGCCTAATAAACTAGCGCCATGGGTCTTAACAATTGGTTTGGCGTTAGGTTCGCTATTCGTTATGCAAGGCGCATGGATTCATGTAAAAGCGCTAACAGGGCAGTGGTTGATCGAAAACGCTTGGCTTAAAACAGAGCGTGACGGACGCAATTATAAACCGTGGCCGTGGGCAGATTTTTACCCCGTCGCACAGCTCAAAATACCATCCATCGGCGAGTCTTTGTTTGTACTGAATACACCCAGTGGGCAAGCACTCGCCTTTAGCCCTGCGATGACTGTGCATGTGGATGAAGAAACAGGCAAACAAATATTTCTCATCCAAGCGCATAACGATACGCACTTTAAAAATTTGCCATTGCTGGAGAAGGGGGCGTCGCTTCATCTCCAATCGCTAGAGTATGAGCAAGATTTTTCTGTGCAACATACCAAGCACGTAGATTCGCCAGTCCTGCAATTAAATCATGCGTTGGAGAGAGATCGTTTGATCCTCTCTACGTGTGATGAAGATGATTCTGAGAGCCGCAGATACTTGGTTTTGGGGGGGTGATCGCGATTTTCAATTTAATCGATATTAATGCTTTAGATATCGTTTAAACAGGCGAAATAGCACAAAAAGAACGTGCGTATAAGTTGTTGAAATAATCCAGAAGAATTCAAGAATATGCGAGGCACTCTTTTTAGAGGCTGTTCGTTAGTCAGCTTCCCTTTGAGCAGTCTGATTTAGCTGCTATTATCTTTTGATTAGTGAAGCGTATTATTGTTGGGCTGCATGGTTCTCTGCCACGACCTCAGTCAAACATGCATGGTCAAAGAGGGATTATATTAGCTTGTGATTCTCGGTATTTTAGCGAAAAGTATGGTGAAAACGCGCA
>NZ_LWFI01001333.1:0-71101 GCF_001635735.1 Oleiphilus sp. HI0067 | reverse complement strand
AGCTGATTCTCGTGATACGGCTACACAAGAGCGATTGGCAGACTTGGATGACCCGTTTAGTGTCTTCCGTTGCCGTGGCATTATGAACTGTGTGAACGTTTGTCCTAAGGGATTAAATCCGACACGCGCAATCGGTCATATTCGTGGAATGTTGTTGCAGCGTTCTACTTAATTGTTCACTTGTTGAGCAGCAAATTAAAAGCCGCTTTGTTAAGCGGCTTTTTTTTGCTTAAAAGTAGGTAAATATTTCTCAAATTAATGTAAAAGTCGCTATACTAAACGGGATCTATTGCTCCTTTTTGTTATTTGCTATCCCAATAACGTGAAGGGCAGTTTTAGAGCAGTTTGCTGCTTAAAAGGCGGCAAAGGTGTGTTCAAATACCGGGACGGGGTTATCCCCCCAAACCAAGGAAGTTTCGCAATCGCTTTTTCGTGCTTGTGTTCATTGCTTTTAAGGAAAACTCGGTCCGCATTTGATGCTAACAAGGCGAATATTTAATGCAAGACAACAACATGGCGCTACTCTGGCAGACATCCCATCTGGCCGGTGGCAATTTAGTTTATGTTGAACAACTTTATGACTCTTATCTAAGCGATCCCAATAGTGTGCCAGAAGAGTGGCGTTCTTATTTTGATCAACTTCCTCGTGTCGATGGCTATTCAGCCAAAGACGTACCGCATTCTACGGTACGCGAGCAATTTCTCCATATTTCAAAAAACAAAGCGTTAACAGCTAGCTCTGCAACTCCTGCAAGCGCAGTGTCAGAGCATGATGCGAAGCAAGTTAAAGTGCTTCAGCTGATTAGTGCTTATCGAATTCGTGGGCATCAAGCGGCGTCGCTTGATCCTTTGGGGTTAATGGAGCGTGAGAATGTTGAAGATTTAGATCTCTCTTATCATGGATTGAGTGAAGCGGATTTAGATACAGAGTTTCAAACAGGTAGTTTGGCTTTTGGTCCTGAAACCTTACCACTGAGAGACATTGTCTCAGGGTTAAAACAAACCTATTGTTCTTCAATTGGTGCTGAATATATGCACATCGTTGATACAAAGGTGCGCGCATGGTTTCACGCGCGATTGGAATCCGTACAAGGTAAGCCTGAATATGAAAGAGATACGCGCTTTCATCTTTTAGAGCGTCTTACCGCTGCCGAAGGTTTAGAGAAATATCTTGGTTCTCGTTATCCGGGGACAAAACGATTTGGCTTAGAAGGCGGGGAAAGCTTAATTCCTCTTGTCGATGAGTTGATCCAACGTGCCGGTGGTTATGGCGCGAAAGAGATCGTTATTGGCATGGCTCACCGTGGTCGTCTTAATGTACTGGTTAATACTCTCGGTAAAAACCCCAAAGACCTTTTCGACGAGTTTGATGGCAAGAAGTTGATTGATAGCTCGGGTGACGTGAAATATCACCAAGGTTTCTCATCTAACGTTATGACTCCGGGTGGTGAGGCACACTTAGCCTTGTCATTTAATCCTTCTCACCTTGAGATTGTATCTCCTGTGGTTGAGGGCTCGGTTCGGGCAAGACAAAATCGTCGCGAAGATGCTGTTGGTAATAGTGTGTTGCCGATTATTATGCACGGCGATGCTGCGTTTTCCGGTCAAGGCGTGGTGATGGAGACATTTCAGATGTCTCAGACGCGTGGATACAAGACTGGCGGCTCGATTCATATCGTAATCAATAACCAGGTTGGCTTTACTACTAACAAACGTGTCGATGCGCGATCAACTGAATACTGTACTGACGTTGCTAAGATGATTCATGCTCCAATACTGCATGTTAACGGCGATGATCCAGAGGCAGTATTGTTCGCAACTCAAGTTGCGCTTGATTATCGCAATGAGTTTAAAAGCGATGTTGTGATTGACTTGGTTTGTTATCGCCGTCGTGGTCATAACGAAGCTGACGAACCTTCAGGTACTCAGCCTTTGATGTATGACATAATTAAAAAATTGCCAACTACTCGCACCATTTATTCGAGCAAGCTTGTCGAACTTGGGTTTATTACTGCGGAGCAAAGCAAAAAACTTGAGGATGACTATAGAGCGGCACTAGATAACGGCGAGCATGTAACTCGCAGTTTGGTATTGGAGCCTACCTCTAAGATGCATGTTGATTGGGCGCCTTATTTGGGGCACGAGTGGACCGCTCGTGCGAAAACGGGTGTTGCTCTTAAGACAATACAGAAGCTCGGAAAGAAATTGCAGTCTACACCTGATGGTCTTCCTATTCAGCGTCAGGTGCAAAAAATTATCGAAGATCGTAAGAAGATGGACCAAGGCGCCTTGCCTCTTAACTGGGGATACGGCGAAACGATGGCTTATGCAACATTGTTAAATGAAGGACATGACATTCGTATTACGGGTCAAGATGTAGGTCGAGGGACGTTTTCACACCGACACGCCGTACTTCATAATCAGAAAGATGGTTCGGCTTATATTCCATTGGCAAATTTGAGTGAAGATCAGCCTCGTTTAGAGATATATGATTCTTTGCTATCAGAAGAAGCTGTTCTTGCTTTTGAATACGGCTATTCCACAACTAATCCAAATGCGCTAGTGATTTGGGAAGCTCAATTTGGCGACTTTGCGAATGGTGCTCAGGTAGTGATCGATCAGTTCATTACAAGTGGTGAACAGAAGTGGGGACGTTTGTGTGGATTAACCATGCTTCTACCTCATGGCTATGAAGGTCAAGGGCCGGAGCACAGTTCAGCTCGTCTCGAGCGATACTTGCAGCTTTGTGCGCAGCACAATATTCAAGTATGTGTTCCAACAACGCCTGCGCAGGTATTTCATATGTTGCGTCGTCAGGTTAAACGTCCTTTGCGTAAGCCTTTGGTCGCGATTACTCCAAAAAGCTTACTGCGTCATAAGGAAGCGATTTCTACGCTTGATGATTTGAGCAATGGAACATTCCAGACGGTCATCGGAGAAGTTGAAGACCTTAACCCTAGGAAAGTGACGTCGGTTATTTTGTGTAGCGGTAAAGTTTATTACGACTTACTTGATTATCGTCGTAATAATGAGATCGCAGATACAGCGATTGTTCGTATTGAGCAGCTCTATCCATTCCCTCACGACGACTTAGTTTCCGTATTCAACGAATATCCGAAGCTAAAAGATGTCGTTTGGTGTCAGGAAGAACCACAAAACCAAGGTGCTTGGTATCCAACTCAGCATCGAATGCGCGGAGCTCTAAAAGAAGTCACTGAAAAAGTCTATTTGCGTTATGCCGGGCGTGAAGGTTCAGCCTCACCAGCAGCAGGTTATACCTCTGTTCATGTCGAGGAACAGGCAGCCCTTGTTAAACAAGCTTTCGATAACGAATAAATTTTAAGGATTGGAAATGTCTATAGAAATCAAAGCGCCAACCTTCCCAGAATCTGTAGCAGATGGCACCATCGCTACGTGGCACAAGCAGCCTGGAGAACAAGTTTCTCGAGACGAGTTAATCGTCGATATTGAAACAGATAAAGTAGTACTAGAAGTCGTAGCACCTGAAGATGGTGTTGTTTCAGAAATCGTTAAAGGAGAGGGCGATGTTGTTCTCTCTGGTGAATTGATTGGTAAATTTGAAGCCGGTGTAGCTGGTTCCGAACCTGCACCAGCGGCAGAACCTGCTGCGCAAGTCGCTGAAGATGCAGCAGCTGCATCTGGCGATGTAATCATGAGCCCTGCAGCGCGAAAACTTGTCGACGAGAATAATGTTGATGTATCTCGTGTTGCTGCAACAGGTAAAGACGGTCGTATTACAAAAGAAGATATCGTGAAATATCTGAGTGAAAAGCCTGCTGCAGCGCCTGCATCTGCTCCAGTTGCAGCAGCGCCTGATTCGCCACAGTTTGTTGGTGAACGCCCAGAAAAACGCGTACCAATGACGCGTTTGAGAGCAAGTATTGCACGTCGCTTGCTTGATGCTAGCCAAAATACAGCAATGTTGACGACTTTCAACGAGGTCAACATGAAGCCGTTAATGGATTTGCGAAAGCAGTATAAAGATCTATTTGAGAAAACACACAACGGAACGAAGCTAGGGTTTATGTCTTTGTTTGTGAAGGCCGCGGCTGAAGCACTCAAACGATTCCCTGCAGTGAACGCTTCGATAGACGGTAATGACATTGTTTACCATGGCTATCAAGACATTGGTGTTGCTGTATCAACAGAGAAAGGTTTGGTTGTACCAATTCTCCGTGATGCGGACACTATGAGCCTAGCGAAAATTGAATCTTCGATTAAGGAATTTGGTGGTAAGGCTCGCGATGGCAAGTTAACGATCGAGGAGATGACAGGTGGCACGTTCACTATCTCTAATGGCGGTGTGTTTGGGTCGTTAATGTCAACGCCTATTCTTAATCCACCGCAGACTGCGATTTTGGGTATGCACAAAATCCAAGAACGTCCTATGGCGGTCAACGGTGAAGTTGTGATACTGCCAATGATGTATCTAGCACTTAGCTACGATCATAGAATGATCGATGGTAAGGAAGCTGTGCAATTCTTGGTAACGATCAAAGAGTTGATCGAAGATCCAGCACGTATTCTTTTAGATATCTAATTCAGGCGGGAAAATTATGTCAAATAAATATGACGTTATTGTCATTGGCGCAGGCCCTGGTGGGTATGTTGCAGCGATTCGTGCGGCTCAGTTGGGGCTAAAAACTGCTTGTGTTGAAAAATGGACCAGTGACAACGGAAAGGTTGTTCTTGGTGGGACATGTCTAAATGTTGGGTGTATCCCTTCCAAAGCGCTTTTAGAGTCATCTCATAAGTATGAGGAAGCTAAGCACGACTTCGATATTCATGGTATCTCTGCAGACGATGTTGAAATAGACG
This sequence comes from Oleiphilus sp. HI0067, assembly GCF_001635735.1. Taxonomy (NCBI): domain Bacteria; kingdom Pseudomonadati; phylum Pseudomonadota; class Gammaproteobacteria; order Oceanospirillales; family Oleiphilaceae; genus Oleiphilus; species Oleiphilus sp. HI0067. The sequence goes on along the minus strand of NZ_LWFI01001333.1, from coordinate 66,262 downwards.
TGCCAAAAATGATGGGTCGTAAAGAAACCATCGTTAAAAACCTTACTGGTGGCGTTGGTATGCTCTTTAAGGCGAACGGCGTAACGTCCATTCACGGTACTGCAAAAGTGCTAGCAGGTAAGAAAGTTGAAGTGACAGATAATGGTGGGAAGGTTTCAAGCTATGAGGCTGAAAACGTTATTATCGCAACGGGATCTAAGCCTATTGAGATTCCGCCAGCCCCTATAACTGAGGGGTATATTGTTGACTCAACGGGCGCTCTCGAATTCACAGAAGTTCCAAAACGAGTTGGTGTGATTGGCGCAGGCGTTATTGGCCTTGAGCTAGGCAGCGTTTGGGCTCGTCTTGGATCGGAAGTTACGGTTCTGGAAGCTCAGGACACGTTTTTGAGTGCTGTTGATCAACAAATCGCAAAAGAAGCGCTAAAGCAGTTTAAGAAGCAAGGCCTCGATATTCGTCTTAAATCTATGGTTCAAGGTACAGATGTTAAGCGCGGTCTCGTGAACGTTCAGTACAAAGATGCTAAAGGCGATCAAGAACTTAAAGTCGATAAGTTAATCGTTGGAGTTGGTCGAGCTCCTGTTACCGATGGTTTGTTGTCTCCAGATAGTGGTATCAATTTGGATGAGCGCGGTTTTATCTATGTTGATGATCATTGCCAGACTGATGTGCCCGGTGTCTATGCGATCGGTGATGTTGTTCGCGGTCCAATGCTTGCGCACAAAGGTTCTGAAGAGGGCGTCATGGTTGCCGAGCGTATTGCTGGTCAAAAGACGCAGGTCAATTACGATATTATTCCGGGTGTTATTTATACGCACCCAGAACTAGCATGGTGTGGTCAAAATGAAGAGCAGCTCAAAGCTGATGGCGTTCCGTACAATGTTGGTATTGCACCTTTTGCTGCAAGCGGCCGAGCGATGGCGACAAACGCGACGGCGGGAATGGTTAAGATTCTTGCGCATGAAGAAACGGATCGCATTCTAGGAGTGCATATCATTGGACCTAGCGCGTCTGAACTTATTGCCCAAGCTGTGATCGCGATGGAATTTGGTTCTAGTTCTGAGGACCTTGGTTTGACAATGTTTGCGCACCCTACGCTTTCTGAATCTGTGCACGAGGCGGCTTTAGCTGTTTCAGGACACGCTATTCACGTAGCAAACAGAAAGAAACGCAAATAATACATAATTTAGATTCGCCTATAAGTATAGGTGTTAACTAGGGGCAGGTTTGTGGTGTTAGTCGTACGCCTGCCGCTCACTCATTAATACAACGGAATAAGCTATGAACTTACATGAGTATCAGGCAAAGCAACTCTTTGCTGAGTACGGACTGCCAGTATCACAAGGGTATGCCTGTGATACAGCGGAAGAGGCTGCAGCCGCTGCTGACAAAATCGGCGGCGACAAGTGGGTCGTTAAAGCGCAAGTTCACGCCGGTGGGCGTGGTAAAGCGGGTGGGGTAAAACTCGTCGATAGCAAAGAAGAGATCAAAGCCTTTGCTGAAAAATGGTTAGGCCAAAACTTGGTGACTTACCAGACCGACGAAAACGGCCAGCCAGTGAGTAAGATCTTAGTTGAGTCTTGTACTGATATTGACCAAGAACTTTATCTTGGTGCTGTTGTAGATCGTTCTACGCGTCGCGTTGTATTCATGGCGTCTACCGAAGGCGGTGTTGAGATTGAGACCGTTGCAGAAGAAACGCCAGAAAAAATTCTGAAAGCAGAAATCGATCCTTTAGTAGGTGCTCAACCATACCAAGCACGCGATCTAGCGTTCCAACTTGGTCTCGCTGGCGATCAGATTAAGCAGTTCACAAAGTTGTTTTTGGGGCTTTCTAAACTTTTCCATGATTACGATTTAGCGTTGTTAGAAATCAACCCTCTCGTAATTACTCCTGAGGGCAACATCCACTGCCTAGACGGAAAAATTAACATTGATAGTAATGCGATGTATCGTCAGCCGAAGTTACGTGAAATGCACGATCCTTCGCAAGAAGATGAGCGCGAAGCACACGCGGCTGAATGGGAACTCAATTACGTAGCCCTTGATGGCAACATTGGTTGTATGGTGAACGGTGCAGGTCTTGCGATGGGCACTATGGACATCGTTAAGCTTCACGGTGGCGCTCCAGCAAATTTCCTTGATGTTGGTGGTGGTGCAACTAAAGAGCGTGTAACTGAAGCATTCAAAATTATTCTTTCTGATAGCAACGTAAAGGCCGTATTGGTAAATATCTTTGGTGGTATTGTTCGTTGTGACCTGATTGCAGAAGGCATCATTGGCGCAGTAAAAGAAGTCGGTGTTGAAGTTCCTGTAGTTGTTCGCTTAGAAGGCAACAACGCTGAACTTGGTGCTAAAACACTTGCAGAAAGTGGGCTTGATATTATTGCTGCAACAAGCCTTACCAACGCAGCGGAATCAGTAGTCGCAGCGGCGGGAGGTCAAGCGTAATGAGTGTATTAATTAATAAAGATACGAAGGTAATCTGTCAGGGCTTTACTGGATCGCAAGGTACATTCCATTCTGAGCAAGCTATCGAGTACGGAACCAACATGGTTGGTGGTGTTACGCCAGGCAAAGGTGGCCAAACACATTTAGGTTTGCCTGTATTCAATACTGTACGCGAAGCTGTGGAGCAAACTGGCGCGGAAGCATCTGTTATCTATGTCCCTGCTCCTTTCTGTAAGGATTCAATTCTGGAAGCTGCGAATGGCGGTATCAAGCTAATTGTCTGCATCACAGAAGGTATTCCAACGCTTGATATGCTTGATGCTAAGGTTAAGTGTGATGAATTAGGCGTGCGTTTAATCGGCCCTAACTGCCCAGGTGTGATCACGCCAGGAGAGTGTAAGATCGGAATTATGCCTGGTCATATTCATCTTCCAGGTAAAGTTGGTATCGTATCTCGTTCAGGTACGTTGACTTATGAAGCAGTTAAGCAGACGACTGACTTCGGATTTGGTCAGTCTACTTGTGTAGGTATTGGTGGTGACCCGATTCCAGGATCAAACTTTATCGACATTCTTGAGATGTTCGAGAACGACCCTCAAACTGAAGCAATTGTTATGATCGGTGAGATCGGTGGCACTGCAGAAGAAGAGGCTGCTGAGTACATCAAGGCGAATGTAACTAAGCCTGTTGTATCATATATCGCAGGTGTTACTGCTCCTCCGGGTAAGCGTATGGGACATGCTGGTGCGATTATCGCTGGCGGTAAAGGTACTGCCGATGATAAGTTCGCAGCGCTAGAAGCAGCTGGCGTAACTACGGTTAAGAGTCTCGCAGACATCGGTAAAGCACTTAAAGAACGTACTGGTTGGTAAGTTCTTAAGGTTTAAAAAAGGAGGCTCTTGCCTCCTTTTTTAATTTTGAGGAGTTAGATTTTTACTGTTCTAGTACTTCTAAGAAAATCTTAGAGGCATGCTCTAAAAATGCGTTGAGCTTCGGAAGTTTGTTTCGGTGTTTTAGAAACAATGCATATATGCCTATATCTGACATTTTCCAATCGTTTAACACGCGCACAACGCTTCCTTCCTTTGCCTCCTCTTTGCACATATAACTTGGCAGTATCGCAATACCTAGACTATCTATCGCCGCCTGTTTAATAATCGAAAACTCATCAACGAGTAGTTTAGGTTTGATGCTGAGTGTAAGTTTGGTTTTGTTTGAATTCTGTTTATAAAAATCGACTTGATTGCGATGAGCAAGATGTGACATCAGGAGTATGTTGTGTTCTGTTAGATCATCGAGATCTTTGAGTGGTGCGTTATGCTTTAGGTAGCTTGGGCTCGCATAAATATAACGTTTTGCGCAACCAAGCGATTTCGCAACAAGACCCGAGTCATCTAGTTTTCCAACACGTATCAATAAATCATATCCACCTTCAATTAAGTCTATGCGTTGATTGATAAGACGAAGATCTACATCAATATCAGGATAGTACATTAAGAATTATGATAACGATGGTCTTAGAATTTCGTTTGCAATTGATATCGATGTTCCAATACGGAGTTGCCCACCAAATTCGTTTTTCATCTCTGAGATAGAGAAGTTTGCTATGTCAATCTCTTGCTGGATTTTCCTACAATGATCGACATATTGATAACCCACTTCCGTTAGTCGTTGCGATCTCGTTGAGCGCTCTAAAAGCGTCACGTCAAAACTGTCTTCGAGTTTGGACACCTTTCGGCTCACATTTGCCTTCGGAATATCTAATTTCTCAGCAGCTGCAGTAAAACTACCTGAATCAATGACAGCTAGAAAAACTAGCATGTTGTTTAAGTCGGTCTGTTTATCAAATCTTATGGCGAATAATTGTTGTCAAAAATGAGATTGTTTTACTCAATTATGCGTATATATAATTAATTGTGGTCTGTATTTTCTCCATATTGATAGGAAAAACGTTTTAACCAGGAGATCGAGATGGAAATAATAGCGAGAGAATCATTGCCATTAGGAGGCTTTGCAGGACTAACTGAGCATAGGCTCGTTACGGATAGCCGAGTGTTTAGTCATCGAAAACCTCTTAACACTTTTGAAGGGCTAGGGCGCTTTGTTTATCTTGCAGATGCGAAATTTGATCTTTACGTCTAAACGATCTTTTTCTGAGTTACAGAGTAGTGATGAACATATCTCCACAAATATTCTTAGTGCGAGGCTCGTTCAGTTAGAGCAGGACGGGCTGATTCATAAACAGGTCGATCCGGCTGATAAACGCCGAAAAATCTATACCTTGACGCCAAAAGGTGTAGATCTCATGCCAGTTATACTCGAGATGATCCGTTGGAGCGGCAAGCATGACTCAGCGACGAATGCACCTCAAGGCTTGCTTGACCGAATCGCTAAAGAACGCGATGAATTGATCGAGGAATCGCGTCACGCGGTAGAGTAATATTTAGCGAAATCTCTGATAAAAATAAGAAAATGTTATGTATGAACGATACATATTGCCTCACCTAATTAATTGCGCCTGCGGTTCGCCTCAGATCATGAAGCTCCGAAGCCAAATCGTGCCGAAGTGTTCTGGACGCGTCTTGGAAGTTGGTGCAGGTTCCGCCATTAATCTACAATTTTATGACCCAAAAATTGTTGAGTTTGTTTGGGGGCTAGAACCTTCAATAGGAATGCGTAATAAGGCTAAGAGTAACGTAGTCCAGAGCGGAATTGACTGGCGATGGCTAGACTTGCCTGGCGAGCAAATTCCTTTGGATGATGAAAGTGTTGATACAGTTCTTCTTACTTTTACCTTGTGCACCATTGTGGATACGAGGACAGCACTTGCACAGATGCGGCGCGTATTGAAACCAAATGGCAAGCTGCTTTTCTGTGAGCACGGTCTTTCTGCAGATCTAAACGTTCAAAAGTGGCAAAACAGAATTAATCCCCTTTGGTCTAGGTTAGCCGGCGGCTGTCAGCTTAATCGCTCTATTGATCTTCTGATTAGTGATGCGGGTTTTCAAATAAGTGAGCTTTCTAAAATAAACGTTCCTAAAACGCCGTCTTTCGCGGGTTTCGTCTATATGGGTGAAGCTTCTGTTTCATAACTGAAGTCGGCACGAAATTTGTTTGTTTTTTGAGCTGTCCACATTTGTTGCCGCTGTAAAGTTTTTGTAAAGATTATTGTGCAATGTGGCCACATGTAGCCGTATTGAATGTTCGTCACATCAATCGGAGTTTAGATCGTTGAGAATACGAGGCAGCTAGGGAGTAGTCAGCGTATAACAATAATTTGAGCGGGAAGAGCTCTATAAATATAAGGGAGTAAGCGATGCTAGATAAAAGCTTGGTATCGGGTAAGGCATTTCGTGACGACAAGAATTTTCCACATGGATTTAGTCGCAGTGGGAATTTTTCTCGTAATGAGTCAGAACTACTAACACGAGGAGGCTGCTGCGCAAACAGTCTTATTGCCGGAGAAATAGAGCCAAAGGGAAAGGCTCAAAAACAGCTGATTGCAGTGTGCCGCGGTGAACGCGACGCCGAGACTGAATTTGAAAAAGTCTGGATGAAGTACGCTGATTTTATTGGTCGTAAACGCTGCGTGTTTAGCTTTGCATCAAGTGGAAATTTAGCATCATCTGAAGGCAGAGTTTACGCTAAAGACTTATTGAGTTAAGTCAGCCTGAGATACAGACCAAAGTATGGTGCTTTGGGTCAACGTCTTGCGTTCGTAATTGGTGTTTTTGTATAGTTCGCCGCTCAAAATTCATTTGCTTGAGCGGTTATGTTGCAAAACTACATCAATTATCGGAAGCCAAAAATCGTTTGGAATAATCCGAATGCGGGATTTCTGACGGCGTTTGCCGCAGCGGTAATTGTTCATCTGTTGGTAGCGATCGTTTTCTATTCGTATGCGCTAGGGCCTAAGGCGTATATCGTCGATAATTCAACGTACCGGGTTGCCTTGTCTCAACGCATTTTAGAACCCACTCCTGAGTCTATTATTGAACCCTTGTCGGCCAGTCAAGAATCGCCAAAACAGGAAGATCTTACCCCTAAATCGAAACCCGATCCTGTGGTGAAGCCTGTCGAGAAACCGGTTGTCGAACCCGAACCTCAAAAGTCAACGGAAGCCATTTTAGAAAGCGAGCCTTCTAAATCATCACCGGTTGAGACTATTCAAACAGTTGCTCCATCCAAGAAGAAAATTGCGAAGCAATCCGAAGCGAGCATCAGTGATCATTCGGATAAGGGTGAACCTGCTAATAAAGTTGCCGAAAGCAAAGCAAAAGAGCAGCCTCAACAAGATCAAAAAGAGCAGAAGGCTCCGGTCAAGAAAATTGAAGAGCCTAAAGAGCAATTTAGATCGCCAGCTTATGTGCTAGGTAGCCCTTCAAATCCCAGACCAGTTTATCCTAGCTTAGCGCGCAGGCGTGGTTGGGAAGGGGATGTATTATTAGGAGTGCATGTTGATGTTACGGGCTCGGTGACTTACGTAGAGATTCTAGAATCGAGTAATGTATCGGCTTTAGATTTTGCCGCTTATTCAACTATTTACGAAAGCTGGAGCTTCTCTCCTGCTGATGCGGCTGAAGCTTCGTTGAGAGGCTATGTTACTGTACCCATCTCGTTTAGGCTCGACTAAACGTTTTGCTCTTCATTGCAGTTCTGATCTTCGTACACTCGACCATGTTACTTCATTAGTCCCGTCACTCCTTGCCCCAGTTTTAATAAATCAATTGACTTGAAAATGTGAACTGCGTAAAGTCGCAGCCCTGCTTGAGGTGCTCAATCACTAAATCTAGTGAGCGAGTGAAACGGGAAGTTGGTTGAAGTCCAACGCTGCCCCCGCAACGGTAAGCAAGTTAAGTCGGCATCCTCGCCACTGTGCAGTAAAGCATGGGAAGGCCGTTCGACTAAGTCGAATGACAACTTGTAAGCCCGGAGACCGGCCTGAAGTGATTTTTTAGATATTGCGGAGGGCGATATTTGGGACTGATGTCTAACGAACTAGATTGTCGCTCGTTAACCATTACTGTTCTTTGCTTCTCTCTCTGCGCGATTGCTGGTGAAGTGCGTGGGTCTACGTTTAGTTTTACTTTCTCTACTTCTTGTTTCGACGTTTGCTGTTGCTGAGGAAACCGTCGAGCATGAAACCGTTGTGGTGACAGCTTCTAAGCTTGATGCCGATCATATCAATACCGAGCATACTTCAAGTCATACAACAGTAATTCGTTCTAGTGAGTTTGGTCATGAGTTCTCTAATGTCGCGGATGTGTTATCTGATCAGAGTGGCGTTCAAATTCGTCAAGTAGGTGGGATAGGTTCTTATTCGACTGTGAGTATCCGTGGGTCTAGTGCAGCACAAGTTAATGTGTTTCTCGACGGCATGTTATTGAATGATGCGCACGGAGGAATTGTTGATCTTGGCAATATTCAATTGAGCTCAATCGAGAGAATAGAAATATATCGTGGTAATACCCCAGCGCAGTTGGGCGTGTCATCAATTGGTGGTGCAATAAATCTCGTAAGCAAAAAAGGTGCTGCGAAGCCTTATCATACTGTGAGGGCGGGCTATGGATCGTTCAAAAGCCAGCTCGGCGCGTTGACCTCTGCTTTTCATTCTGGAGATACAAATTATCTTGTTAATGCAGAGTATGTTTCTAGCGACAACGACTATGAGTTTTTAAATGATCGGCAGACTCCTAACAATCCTTTCGATGATGAGGTACAGCGTCGTCAAAACGCACAATACGAGCAAGGAGCGATTCATTTATCTGCGGTCACAGATATCTCTAAGTCTTTAGATGCAAATAACGTAGTTCGCTACTCGAAGTCTTCTAAGGGCGTGCCGACTGCGCGAAACGCCAAAGATAATTCGGCGACATATGATGTTGAAACCCTATCTATTCAAAGTAAGTTGAATCATGAACTTTCTACTAGGTTAAAAGCGTCTTATCAGATTTATGGTTCGCTGTTGAAAGGCGATTATGACGACACTGAAAACAAAGTTGGTCTGTCTGCAAATCTAGAGAAATCTGAGTCATCTAATATAGGCGTTAAAACTGACTGGGCTTTATCTTCGGGTAATCATTTGTTCAATATTGCCGCACTGCTACGTTTTGAAAAATATGAAAACGAAGACCTTATTCAGAACACGTCTACGGATGCATCGCGCATGCAAACATCATTGATTGCTCAAGATGAATGGTTAAATTATGCGGGTACCTTACAACTAACCGGTAAGATTGGTCTTCGTTATTTGCAAGACGATCAAGATATTCCAAAATCAGTTAGTAATACTGAATCTTATTACGCTGCTTACAGCGGCCTGCGCTACACGTTTTTTCCATCCCTCGCACTCACCGCAAGCCTCTCTCACGAAGTCCGTCCGCCCAAACTTAGCGAATTGTTTGGTGACACCGGTTCGTTGTTAGGCAATGACGAGCTGGTCGAAGAGTATGCAACCAACGCGGAACTTGGGTTGCAGTTTTTGCAGGGGAATTCCAACCTTAACTCCTCCTTGTTTTACAGATCACTAAAAGATGCGATTGTCGTTATTTTCGATTCGCGCGGAATAGGTCGCGCTGAAAACGCTGCAAGTGCGCAGATATATGGTCTTGAAGTAGACGGGAGCATTCTATTGACTGAATTTTGGAAAGCTGGGTTAAGGGCGACTTTGCAAAGTAGTGAAGACACGTCTGATATCCCAGCTTTTAAGGGGAACTCTCTCGCTGGCGTGTATGAATCTGCCGCGACTATTTCAAATGAATTGTCGGTGTTCGACTACAAGCTAAATTTGGAGTATCAACGCCAAGATGGTGGTTATTATGATCGAAGTGCGTCTGCAGAGATGCCAACAAATGAACAGATTAACGTTAGTATCGAGCGCCGTTTGGGTCAGCACAACGCAAGGCTTTCCTTAGTAAATATTACAGACGAAAGAATCGAAGATTTTAATCGTTACCCGGGTCCGGGACGACGAGCTTTCCTAACCTATAGCTATACCTTCAATTAAAGGAACTGAAAAAATGAATGCTAGACAATTAATAAAAGCGACCGCATTAGTATCTATTTCGGCATTTCTTGGCGCATGTTCAAGTAGTGATTCAACTGACAACTCTGTCGACTGTTTTGACTGCGCGGTAATTTCCACGGTATCAGCAGACTTTACATCAAGCGCTGTTCAGTTTACTGATACAATCCCAGCTTACGAAATATCTTCGGATTATGCTGCTCAAGATTTATCTGATGTACGCTTTCTAACATTTGGCGATCATTTCTATCGCATGGGGCGTTTCGGGATTAACAACTTAGCGAAATTCTCATTTGATGATGCCGAGAACCCAATTTGGGAATACTCTGTGGCTAAGGATGATAGCGATAATCCAAACCCATATACGGTGGTGTTTGTATCTGAAACACAGGCTTATGTTTTACCTTTTGGTACTGATGAGATTATTGAGATTAATCCAAGCGTTACTGATAGTAATCAACAAAGTGATTTTATCGTAGATCGCTTAGACTATTCGAAATATAGCTTTGGAAATGGAATCGGAGCATCGGATGGTTTTGTGAAAGATGGATTGCTGTACGTTCTATTAAATGGCCAAGATTCATCTTTTGTTCCGCAGACCTCTCGAATTCTTGTGATTGATCCGTCGACAAATCTTGAAGTCGACGTGAATGGTTCAGGTGAAGCGTACGACTTAACCGTCAAGAATGCCCAAGATATGGATGTAGTGGGTGGTTATATATATGTCGCTGGGGTAGGTCGTTATGCTTCATTAGATGGATCTCGCCCTGCTGAACTTACAGGTGGTATAGAGAAAGTTGATATCCGTGGCATGACTTACTTGAGTACCTTATTAGTTGACGATAATGATGCAAGCGTAAATGCACAAATTGCGGGAGTTGAAGTGTCATCATCTGATAACAAAGCATATTTAATTCGTTATAACGCTTTCCAGGATAACGACCTTATTCAGTTTAACCCAACATCTGGAGCTGTAAGTGCTTCGCCGAACGATGGATTTTCAGGTTTAGACATTAAAACAATCGAGATTGATTCAAGTAACCAACTTTGGGTTGCACTTGGCGATACAGTTAATCCTCGTATAGAAGTGATTAGCATAGCGGATGATTCATCGGTGGCGACCATCAACACTATTCGTAATCCTGTTAGAATTGAATTCGCCGATACAACTAACTAAAACACGAATTTTATGTCCACATTAATGATACAAGGCACGACCTCGGATGCAGGTAAAAGCATTCTCGTCGCCGCCTTGTGTCGTTGCCTGTATCACCGAGGAATTTCGGTGGTACCGTTCAAACCTCAGAACATGGCGCTGAACAGCGCTGTGACCGCCGATGGTGGAGAGATAGGTCGTGCGCAAGCCCTACAAGCGCAGGCCTGTCATCTTGAACCTCATACCGATATGAATCCGATCTTGCTGAAGCCCAATACAGATATTGGTGCACAAGTCATTGTGCACGGTAAGGCTAAAGGTGATATGGATGCAGTCAGCTATCACCGTTACAAAACCCGGGCGATGGACGCGGTCCTCGAATCTCATCAGCGGCTCGAAGAGCAATATCAGTGTGTCATTGTGGAAGGTGCAGGCTCCCCGGCCGAGATAAATCTTCGCGATCGAGATATCGCTAACATGGGCTTTGCTGAAGCGGCTGATTGCCCTGTCATTATTGTCGCTGACATCGATAAAGGAGGTGTGTTCGCGCAATTAGTGGGGACTTTAGATCTTCTTAGCGAAAGTGAGCAAAATCGCGTTGTGGGTTTTGTGATTAATCGATTTCGGGGCGATATAAAACTCTTAGAGAATGGACTCGAATGGTTAGAACAGCGCACTGGCAAACCTGTATTGGGTGTTTTGCCTTATCTTCATGGTTTGAATATTGATGCAGAAGATGCGTTGCCAGATGACAACTTGAAGCAAGACGGTGAGTTTCGTGTTGTAGTGCCAGTGCTTCCGCGCATTAGTAATCACACAGATTTCGAGGCTTTGCGTTTACATCCAGAAATAAACTTTACTTATGTTCCTCCGAATGGAGACATCCCTCCTGCAGATTTAATTATCCTTCCTGGTTCTAAGTCGGTTCGCGCTGATCTAGCCTTTTTGCGTGAGCAAGGATGGGAAGATGCAATAAATAAACATCTTCGATACGGTGGGAAAGTACTCGGCATCTGCGGCGGTTATCAAATGCTGGGCCAAAGCATTGATGATCCTGATGGTATTGAAGGCGATCCAGGTTTATCTCAGGGCTTTGGGTTCTTGGAACATCATACAATGCTTACAAAAGAAAAAGCGCTTGTTCGGGTAAGAGGGCAGTTTGCCTCAGATGGTGTTGCCGTCCAAGGTTATGAGATACATGCTGGTCGTACGCATGGTGAATCATTAGATAGGCCGTTTATTCACTATGAGAATGGTAATTCAGACGGCGCTGTGAGCCTTGATTCAAATATTGCGGGGACATACTGGCATGGTCTTTTAGATACACCTGATGCGCTTACTTCTGTGCTTAATTGGGCGGGCTTTAAAGTTAAAGAACAACTTGACTATCAAGCTGTTCGTGAAGCTTCAATTGAGCGTTTGGCTGTTGCATTTGATGAAAGCATCGATATGGAGAATGTGCTCAGTTTCTTGGAGTTAGATGAATGAAGCATCTAGTCCTTGGGGGTGTTAAGTCTGGAAAAAGTCGATATGCAGAGACTCTTGCTGCAGATGTAGCTAGCAAAACTAAATTTAACGTTGCATTAGTCGCAACCGCACAAGCTCTTGACGAAGAAATGACTCAGCGTATTAGCAAGCATCAAATCCAGAGACCGGATAATTGGGTGGTGATCGAAGAGCCTGTCGATCTTGCTAAAGCTTTAAGAGATTTAGATGCAGACCCGAGCGTAGGTGTTATCGTGATTGATTGCCTAACACTATGGTTGACCAATTTGCTTGTAAAACCTGAGGTTGTTGACCATAAAGATTCGTTTATTTCTGTGTTTAAGGGGCAACTAGAGACGACAGATACACCTTGTATTTTGGTGTCTAATGAAACCAATATGGGACTCATTGGTATGGATAAACTTACCCGTGATTTTTGTGATGAAGCTGGACGCTTGCATCAATCCCTAGCGACTATCTGTGATCATGTGAGTTTAGTCGTCGCCGGTTTACCCCTTTCAGTGAAGTGAGCTGGTTATGTATCTTTTATCACCAGATCTGCTTTCGCCAACCTTGAGCGCATTCGCTGAGCTTTCGTTTTTCCCGATTTTTACTAATCCGGTTTACGCTTCAATGTGTGTCTTGTTGGCTTTTGTATTCGATTCGATACTTGGTGAGCCAAAAAAATATCATCCGATCGTTGGCCTTGGAAATCTTATCGCGGTCGTTGAACGAGCTTTTTATCCTGAGAATAACAATAGACCTCGATTGCTAATTAGGGGTGTGAGTGCGGCGTTTATTGTGCATAGCTCACTGTTTATTTGTATTTTGCTAGTGGTGTTGGCGCCGTCAGCGATCATAGAGAGTGATAACGTACATGTATGGTTTGGTATGCTGTCGGTCATTATCTTGTATATATGTATTGCTCCTCGCTCTTTGATTCAGCACATTTCTTCAGTCGAAACGACTCTCGCGAGTGGAAATGTTGAAAATGCTAGAGTTGCTCTTTCAAGGGTGGTCAGTCGCGATACGTGTTCGCTTGAAGAACCAGAGATTGCCAAAGCGGCGATTGAAACACTTACCGAGAACGAAAATGATGGAGTGATTGCGCCTTTGTTTTGGTTCCTTATTGGAGGCCCGATTGGTGCCGTATTTTTTAAAGTATCTAATACCTTAGATTCAATGTGGGGCTATCGTAACACTCGGTATAATTATTTTGGACGTTTCTCCGCGCGCGTCGACGACGTCCTTGGTTATATTCCTGCACGCCTTTGCGCTTTGATTTTTTCGATTTCAATTCGCCGTTTTGTACAAGCATTAAGAAATGGGCGAAATTGGTATAGCCCAAACGCTGGTCCAGTGATGGCCGCTGGTGCACTAGCATTGGGTGTCTCCTTAGGAGGGCGGGCTGTCTACGATGGTTCAGTTAAAATACGTCCAGTTTTGGGAGCCGGCCCCGAGCCAACACCTCTCGATTTAACGCGATCAATCACAATGATTCGCTGGATACACAGGTGCCTAATGTTAGGCTTTTCTGTGCTGTTTCTAGTGTCGCTAGTATTGGGCTGGTGAACGGTATGTCTTCGCAAATTAAAAATGCAACGATGTTGCGGGTAGAACATTTAAGTTGGACAGCACCAAGCAGAGGATTAGCATCCCCAGTAAAAATTCTTGATGATGTTTCATTTAAAATCGAGACGGGCAAGTTTGTTGGCCTTATTGGCCCAAACGGCGCAGGGAAGTCCTCTTTGATGCGATGTGTCTATCGAGTAACTAAACCCACTGAGGGCGAAGTGTTTGTGGATGAACAGAATGTTTGGGAATTGAGTGCGAAACAATCTGCCCTAAAAACCGCTGTTATTCTTCAAGAACAAAATGACTATATGGGCTTAACTGTTCATGATGTTATCGCACAAGGGCTGACGCCCCATAAGGGCTTGTTTGAATGGAATACTCGAGATGATGATGCCTTGATCGCGCAGCTCCTCAAAGAGATGGAGCTTAGTGAACTTGCAGAGAAGCCCTTTTCAGTTCTGTCAGGCGGCGAAAAGCAAAGGGCTTATTTAGCACGAGCCTTGCTCCAAAAGCCGCAGCTACTCATCATGGATGAACCGACTAACCATTTAGATATTCATTTTCAGTTAGAGGTGCTTCGTAAAGTTAAGGCCCTTCCGGTGACGGTCTTTGCTTCATTTCATGATTTGAATTTAGCGGCTGCGTTTTGTGATGAAATTATTGTCTTAAATCACGGAAAATTATGCGCCCAAGGTTCTCCGGAAGATGTACTGAACGAGGATCTTATTAGTGAAGTATATCGGACATGCTGTGTCGTCGATCGCCATCCTTTATATGACCATCCGCGCGTTAGTTTCGCCTTTCAAGACGGAGTTCACCGTCAGTGATAGGCATAACGCGAACAACTGTTTTTATAAGCCTTTGCGTGGCTGTGGCCATGTTCAGTCTGTTTGTTTCTGTCGTCTTCGGTGCGGCGAGCATTACTTTTAATGACGTGCTTTCGAGTACTTTCAGCCTTCTGACAGGCCAAGAATCTGAAATCAGTGCGATACGTGAACGTATTATATGGGAGTTACGTGCCCCAAGAGCGGTATTGGCGTTTCTTGCGGGAGCAGGTTTGTCCCTTGCTGGTGCGGTACTTCAGACCGTCACGAGAAATCCCCTGTCAGATCCATATTTGTTTGGTATTTCCTCCGGTGCATCCTTTGGGGCTGTGCTGGTGATTGCGGCGTTGTCAGGCACTAGCGTATCGGCAATTTCTGGATTTTCAGAATATAGTATTGCGGTTGGTGCGTTTGCTGGCAGCCTTTTTTCGGTAGTAATCGTCATCGCACTCGCAGGGCGAAGCGGAAACGTTGAACGTATGTTGCTTGCGGGTGTCGCGACGTCCTTCATGTTTAGTGCGGCGACAAGTTTAGTTTTGTATTTGTCTGATCCCTTGGCAGCTGCATCACTTATCTTTTGGACCTTAGGAAGCTTTGCTCGCGCGGAGTGGGCTTCAATAGGACCGGTGATTGTCGTTTTACTGATTAGCTTGCTTTGCTTCTTCGCCTTTTCTCGGCCTCTAAAAACCATGTTGGCTGGAGATGAAAATGCAAAGGCGCTTGGTGTTAATGTCGTACGCTTACGCCTTGGGATGCTGGTGATGAGTTCGCTAATGACCGCAGTGTTGGTCGCAAATTGCGGTGGCATCGGTTTTGTTGGCTTGATGATTCCTCATATTGTTCGAAGATTAGTCATTGGATTACGTGTTAACTTGTTTGTTGCTGTGGCCATGGTGGGTGGTATTTTCATGATTTGGGTGGATGTGCTTGCTCGGGTCTTGCACGAGGGAACAGAGCTGCCAATTGGCGTAATTACAGCAGCGCTGGGGAGTGCTTTTTTCTTACTAGTGCTAGTGCGAAGAGATGCACGTTCATGACTGATATTTCGAAACCTAGGCCAAAACATGGTGGAGACCTTTCGTGCTTGAGATATGAGCGGGATTTGCAAGGTAGCATTTTAGATTTATCGAGTGCGGTCAATCCTTTTGCCTATGACAAACTAGATAACGAGCCAGAACAATGGAAATCTCTCCCGAATATCTCGCCCTCTTTGAAAGAGAGGGTTGCGCAATACTATGACAATGAGAACTTCCTCCTGACACCAGGTTCTCAGTGGGCTATTGAGTATCTGCCTAAGCTATTCAAGCAACAGCTCGATAAGTCTTTGTCAGTTGCGGTGCCGAGTGAGGGTTATGCTGAACATCGCTATCATTGGCAAAAAGTGGATGCACGACTGTATGAGTATGACGTCTTGGCTTCTAATGAACTAATCGAAGCTGTTGATATTTGTGTTGTGATCAATCCAAATAATCCAAGTGGAGACTTTCTTACCGCAAAAGAAATTATTACGTTAGCCGAGCGAATGACCGCGGCTGGAAAATGGATGATCATTGATGAGGCTTTTGTCGATTTTCATCATGAGTTTTCCGTGTCGAGTTACGTTGGTAAGCCCGGGCTAGAGAACTTAATTGTTCTACGCTCGTTCGGTAAATTTTCAGGTCTTCCTGGCGCGCGTATCGGAGCGGTGGGTGTTTCTACTCAGTTACGCCATGTCGTAAAGAGTGACATCCCATTGTGGGGCATTAGCGGGCCATCTTTAACGCTGTTTGAACGTGTTGTAGCAGATCAGGCATGGTTGCGTTCTGCTTGTGAAGAAGTGACAGTTTGGTCTCGCAAATTAGATGTTGTGTTACGGCGATACTTTAGTGATGTAAACAGCGCAGTAAAGCTATTTTCAATAATCAGAACACCTGACGCACTCATTATATTCGAACGGCTACTGAGTGATGGCGTGTATGTCCGTTTGTTAGATAACGGTTTAGGCCTTCGTGTTTCTGTTCCGAAAAACGAAGCAGAATTAAATTACCTAGAAACTGCGCTCGCGCGCGCCTTTAATAGAGAAGATATTAGTGCTTAAGTTTAGTGTTTCTGTGTTTTTGCTTTTGTTCGTATCCATGGTTGCGAATGCTAAACAGGTAGAACGTATTATTGCGTTGTCGCCGCATTCGGTTGAGATACTTTTTTTGTTAGGCGTAGGTGACAAGATTGTCGGAACGGTCGATTTTGCGGACTATCCAGAAGAGGCTAAATCGATTCCGAGGATCGGCGGGCATACTGCTATCCAGATTGACCGGGTACTTGAACTTGAGCCAGATATAGTGATTGCCTGGGAGAGTGGTAATCCAACACGAGACATCGAACGAATCAAAGAGTTAGGTATCGTCGTGTATGAAAGTACAACGAAAGAACTCGAGGATATTCCGCAAGAGATATTGAGAATAGGCGATAAGGTTGGACGTTCAGCTGAAGCTCAGGTGCAGGCGCAAAACTATCGGGAGCGTCTAGATTCTTTACGTGACAATTATCAGTCTAGAAAACCTGTCAGTTTCTTCTATCAATTGTGGTCTAAGCCATTACGTACAATGGCTGCAGGGAGTTGGATTAATCAAATGTTCGCAGGTTGCGGTGCTGTAAATGTCTTCGACGACCCTTCAATGGATTACCCGCAAGTAAGTTTAGAATCCGTGATTGATTTGCGTCCAGAGGTCATCGTTGTGCCAACGCATCACGGTACAGAAATGGACTTGAATATGTGGAATGACTGGCCTGAGATTCCTGCGGTTAAAAACGATCATATCGTATTTTTTAATGGTGACTTATTGCACCGGTTTTCATATCGAACACTCTACGGCATGCAGCAAATTTGCGAAGTGTTTGATGATATTAGACAAAGCAAAAAGTAGCGCATTGATAAGCGTAGCTTTAAACAAAGTAAGAGAAGGTTTATGACAGACGAGAATGCTAAAAACGAATCGCACAAGAAAGCGATGCAAAAGCAAAAAGAAAAAGTAGACGCGCATATTGCAGCGGCTGATGAAGAACGCGGTATTTCTTTGCTACTTACCGGTAACGGCAAGGGCAAAAGCAGTTCTGGGTTTGGAATGGTATTACGTGCCTTAGGGTATGGGCATAAAGTTGGCGTTGTTCAATTTATTAAAGGTGCTCAGCTTTCAGGAGAAGAGATCTTTCTAAAAGAGAAGATGCCAGAAGTTGATTTTTACCAGATGGGTACTGGGTTTACTTGGAATACGCAAGATCGAACGGCTGATATTGAAGCTGCTCAAGCGACCTGGGTTGAAGCCGAACGTATGTTGAAAGACGAAAGTATTGATCTCGTTTTACTTGATGAATTGACCTATATGATTGCCTATAAGTATCTCGATGAGCAGATGATTTTGGATGCAATCGCGAACCGACCACCCGAGCAGAGTGTGATTGTTACGGGTCGTGGCGGTGGTAGCGCTTTAAGAGATTTGTGCGATACCGTTTCTGAGGTGAAGGAAGTGAAGCACGCGTATAAAGCAGGTGTGAAAGCACGTAAGGGTGTTGATTACTAGAATGAGCTTTGCCGATAGCGTTCAGCGAAAAATAGATACCAAGACCAAGCCTATTGGTGCGCTTGGAGATATTGAGGCGTTAGCGAAACAAGTGTGTTTAATTCAGCAATCGCTGGAACCTCAACTCACCAAACCGACCATGCTGGTTTTCGCAGGCGATCATGGTATCGCCGGAGAAGGCGTGAGCGCATATCCGCAGGAAGTGACTTGGCAAATGGTCATGAACTTTGTTGCTGGAGGTGCTGCGATCAATGTATTTACGATCCAGAATGGTATGGATCTTCAGGTCGTTGATGCAGGTGTTAACTATGAATTTCCTGATGATTTGCCGATCGTTTATCGCAAGACAGCAAAAGGAACACGTAACTTTTTAGTTGATCAGGCGATGACCGAGTGGCAACTGAATCAATCCTTACAATCAGGCGCGGATGTTCTTGGTGAGTTGCATGATAAAGGCTGCAATGTTGTTGGGTTTGGTGAAATGGGTATTGCAAATACGGCATCTGCAGCTGCTCTTATTTCCCAGTTAACTGGGATTCCGGTATCAGAAATAGCTGGTCGCGGTACGGGGCTTAATGACCGTCAACTGAGTCATAAAATTCAGGTACTTGAAAAGTCTTTTACCTATCATGGTGAGTTAGATGGTGTTCACGCAGTACTCCAAACGTTTGGTGGTTTTGAAATAGTACAAATGGTTGGTGCGATGCTCGAAGCAAGCAAACGTAATGTGCTGATATTGGTTGACGGCTTTATTGCGAGTGCCGCATATTTATGTGCATACAAGCTGGACCCTTCGATTAAGGACAATGCCGTGTTTTGTCACTGCTCTCAGGAGCAAGGGCATAGAAAGCTGTTAGATTATTTAGGCGTCAATGCGCTACTAGATTTGAATCTTCGCTTGGGTGAGGGCTCAGGATGTGCTTTGTCTTATCCGCTTGTAAAGGCGGCTGTATCGTTTATTAATGAGATGGCTAGCTTTGAAGATGCGGGCGTCTCAGACGCTTAAGCCAAACGAGCCTCGATCATGATTAAACGACAGCTTCAACTAATCCATTATGCTTTGATGTTTTATACGCGCATCCCTTTGCCATCTTTGAGCAATGTAGATCAGAGCACGCAAGACCATGCCAGCCGCTATTTTCCCCTTGTCGGCTGGCTGGTTGGTTCAACGACAGCTCTCGCATTCATCCTTTTAAGTCATATATTTTCTCAAGAGCTAAGTATTCTTCTCGTCATATTACTTGGCATATACATGACGGGCGCCTTTCATGAGGATGGTTTGGCTGATACCTGTGATGGTCTTGGTGGTGGTTGGTCACAAGAGCACATCCTGAATATTATGAAGGATAGCCGTTTAGGTACCTATGGTGCTGTTGGGCTATTCTTCGCACTGGCGTTAAAGTTCATCGCACTGATGCAATTACCTGCTGATTATGTACCGGTTGTTATATTAGTTGCTCATGTTTTTTCGCGTTGGTATAGCGTTCTGGTAATGCGAATGATGCAGTATGTTCGTTTGGATGAAACTAGCAAGGCTAAGCCGATTACAAAGCGTTTTGGTAATAAAGATTTTTCGATAGCAACGGTTTTATCATTTCCTGCATTAATCTTACTTCCTCCTAATACTATAATAGCTGTCGTACTTATGGGATTGCCGGTTTACTATCTGGCGATCAAACTTAAACGGTGGTTAGGCGGCTACACTGGAGATGCGCTGGGCGCAATCCAACAGATCTCCGAGATTGGGTTCTTGTTGGCTGTTCTAGCATTATTACGCCTAGCTTAATGTTCTCAAACCTCACGCGCATATTGCCATGAATGATTCTTCTGACCCTACGTTTTCCTATACTCGCGCAGAAAAAACAGCCATTTATAAAGTCATGGCGGAACGCCGAGATATGCGGCATTTTAATAACGAGAAGGTTTCCGAAGACCTTATTAGCAAGCTGCTATATGCGGCTCATATGGCTCCGAGTGTTGGTTTAATGCAGCCGTGGCGTTTTATCCGAATTCGCAATACTGAAAAGCGTGAAGCGATTCAAACGCTAGTAGAGAATGAGCGCGATCTTACCGCTGCTGCATTAGCCTCTCGCAAAGCTGAGTTTCTTAAACTCAAAGTAGAGGGTTTAAAAGAATGTTCAGATGTCATTGTTGCGGCACTGCCCGATAAGCGTGATGAACATGTATTTGGGCGACGAACATTACCAGAAATGGATTTGGCTTCGTTGTCTTGCGCTATTCAAAATATGTGGCTTGCCGCGCGTGCTGAGGGAATTGGTATGGGATGGGTCTCCATTTTTGACCCTGAGGCGCTAAAAACGGTTTTAAACATGCCGCCCGATAGCCATCCTGTCGCGATTCTATGCATTGGTCATGTAGATGCTTTCTATGAGAAGCCCATGCTCGTTATGGAGGAGTGGGCGACAGAGCGTAGCTTAGATGAGTTCGTGTTTGAGGACGAATGGCAATACTAAGCTTAGCCTACAATCAAAGGATAGATTTTAACGATATTGCCACGACGATTCCTAAATAATTACCGAGAACATAGCCAGTAATTGCCGCGCAAAAACCGGGCACCAATAAGGCTTGATTGCGAAGTGCTCCAACAATCACTGGGATAAAAGGTACAGACATTATTGCTGCGGAAGATGTGACCAAGAAAGTGTCTACATCAATCTTGAAAACGCGACAGAGTCCCGCATGAATTGTCATAGCGCCAATTAGCATTAAGCCAATGTAGCTAAACAGAGCCCAATTTAAATCTGCTAGAACACTTAAGTTCGTCATACTTCCCATCGTAAAGCAGAACACAAGTACTAGGTACATTCCAACGCGAAAGCTCACTGTTAAACGACGAATTTGAGGAATGAACGAAGCAAGCATTCCGAGCGTTGTAATGAGAATGATTGTTCCTGATGATTTCATTGAACTGGGCAAGAGACTCGCCAAGCCAAGTGCTAAACCAATGATTAGTAGCGAGAGCACTGCCGTAATTATACCTTCTTTTAAACCTCTGAGCGTTCCAAGTACTTGGTAACTTGCTGAGGTTTCTTCGCCCAAATGTGCAAACTTGTTTTCCGACTTGTTAAGTACGTCCTGAGCTGCTGGTAATAAGACTTTGGTGAATAGCGGTTTGGCGAAACTTAAGACAAATAGCAAATATATCGCAGATAATAGAATGTCATAGCTAGTCATCATCACGAATATATCTTTATCACCTTCTATGGCTGCGTTGATTGCGGCCATGTTTGGCCCTCCGCCCGTATAAGCACCAACAGATAAGCCTGCTACCTGCCATAAGCCTTCGATGTGTCCTTGAAAAATAAAACTGAGGATAAACGTACAAATAATGATTGAAGCAAAAGCCATCAACATAGATTTACTAGATGAACCTGCTTGGGTAAAAGCACTTTTTAAATCTATAGAAAATACGAGTAAGGGTAGCGCAAGAGCGATTGTGAGTTCTGTAATTTGGGTTTGAATATTGATAAGCGAATTGGACACAAAAGGCGAGACATCGGTAATAGAACCGGTTAGTGTGTTCAAGAGAATCCCGCTCGCAAAACAAACCAATACCAGTCCTGCTCGATCAATTAGAGCATGACGCAGTCCTAGCGTAATTGCGATTGCAGGAAAAACTATGCATAAAAGGGCGATACAAACTTCAATCATTACGACTCTCGAGATTTACCTTTTTTATTAGCATCAAGTCTGACTTGAGTCGCTTGATAAACCGGCCAGTAGTCGATTTCGTTATTTGGTTTGATTAACAGAAGTTCTCCAAACTGGAGCATGACCGCCTCGCTTTGGGTCGGACGAAATAAAACGCAGTCACCAGGCTTTAGAGTGTCGTTAGTGTGCGATATAAATTCTTGATTGCTCGATCGACCAAACAAGGAGTTAGTCTTGAAACCCTCTGGATAAAATGGACTCGCCATCCAGTTACCTCCGTAAATATATGCACCTTTATTAGGGACTTTACCGATAAAGCGAAATAGTGAATTCAATGGGGTATTGAAGGGCTGAGGTAAGGGGAGTTGTGGTTTTTCGACTGCCTTTAGTATTGGTGTTGCAATGAACAATGCTGGCTTGAACTCGTTCAAATGAGGAAGCTCAAAGTCTTCAGGTTTTACAAAGATAGATCCAATCGAAATATCATTAATGACATCGTTGCCCTGATACTCAGTGAAAGTTGTACTGCCAGCGCTATTAAATGTTAGCTCTTCTTGATTGCCAAAACGCTCTGCAATCGCTTTGAAGCGGCGATATTTCTCTGTGACCTGTTTAAGTGCTAATTTCATACCCCCGAATACATCAGGGATTTTAGACGCATGAGCTTCATAGCCCATGAGACCTGAGAAACTTAGATTCTCTGAATCTGCGATGGTAAGTAACGCGATTTTTAGTTGATCTTCGTGAGCGAAACCCCCGCGGTTCAGACCTATATTGATCTCTAAGTTAATACGAATGTTTATGTTCAGCCGCTCAGCAATTTCCAAATATGCGTCTAAGTGTTCGTGAGTATCGATTAGCCACTGAACATTATCTAGCACTAAACCTTCTTGAAGAAATTCAGTCGCAAGGTGCTCAAAACTTGCCGGGGGCATGGGCTTGCCTAACAGAATATCTGCCTTGGGAAAGATTTTTGCGGTCTGCTTGATAAAAGGTCCGTGAAAACACATGAACCGTGAGCAATTTAGTTGATCACTAATGTATTTAATTAACTCAGCACACGGTAAAGATTTGACGACTAAGCGTATGCTTTTATCGCCATCAATGCGACGACGAACGCTTGCAATATTTTCATTCAAAACTGACTGTTCAAGCACGAGTGTGGGCTGAAGAATATAAGGTGAAATTGATTCGCAGAGTTGATTAGGGCTCATTACGCTTTTTCTTTGTGACTGCAGATCAAAGTGTAAATTAAGCTAATCAACCGGAACAATATTAAAGAAGGTCAAAATCAAACGTTGTTTATTAAATGAAATAACTCAAGCGTTTTCGCGCTCATTCACGACGATGCTCGATTTATTGAATGTGCATTTGAATACCGCGCCTTTTAACGTTGAAGGCGTGTGCTCAGTGAGCTCTATGCTTCCGTTGTTTCGCTCAATAACTCGTCTAACAAGTGCAAGTCCAATCCCAGATCCTTCAGATTTATCACGTGACTGCCCGACTTCAAACGGCATAAATATCGAATTTAACTGATCTTCGTTAATTCCCTTTCCACTGTCACTAAACGTCATTTCTAAGGACGTGTTTAATTGTTTGAATTCCAACTTGATATATAAATCGCTATCTGCGCCACTATGAAGAATACTGTTTTTTATCAGGTTGCTTAACACCAATTCAAACAAGGTTCTGGATACATGTAGCTTGGCATTTGGTGCGATAATAATGTTTACATTTAGTGGTGAGTCGAAATTATTTACTAATTCCCTTGCGCACAGATTCGGATCTATTAATTTATTGTCATCAGCACTGTGCTTGTCAGCACGAAAGAAAATTAATAGGTCTGAGAGTAGGTTTGATAGTCGCGTTGATCGGCTCTTAAGAAGCGAAAGATGTTCTCTAACGTTATTATGATTATCGGTGGCTAAGTCTTCTTCGGCCCATTGAATGAGATTTTTCATTCCATTTAGAGGAGCGCGCATGTCGTGACTTGCTAATGAAACGAATGTCTCTAAATTCTGATTTGCGTCGGCTAGTGCTTCGTTTTTATCTTGAAGCTCGGTATATGCTCCCTTCAGAGCCCTGTTTAAGTCTTTGTTTTTATCTAGCTCGGAAGAGATTGTCATTCTACTTTTCACGAATGCTATCAAGCAGAGCAAGGTGAGTAATGAGAGAATAATCAGACCGATATTTTGAGTTTTGACGCGTTCTTGCTCGTGCCAAAGTTGTTCTACCATTTGGATGCTCGGCGTCATCCAATTTTTGATCGATCGGTCTATCGTTCCATCGGCATAAAGTATTGCAAGGCCCTTATTAATTTGATCCAAAATTAAGTCATTGCCTTTTTTAACAGCGATGCGTGAATAGCTTTTTGGTAATGGACTAGAAATGCTTTTTAAGTTTGCAATTCTAGAATTGAAGATCGTATTCATTCCGACGAGATGATCAACGAGGACGGCATCAATGTCTCCGTTTATGACGCCGCGCATTCCTTCTTCCCACGAGCTTACCAACGCCAATGGGATATCGTTACGTTTGAGGTAACTGTAGGGGTAACCCTTGGCCTCAACACCGATAATCATGTTATTTAGATCAATATTATTTTCGTCGAAGTTAGAATCCCGATGCACGAATAAGTGGAATTCTGAAACAACGAGTTCTGTTGAAAAATCTAATATCTTTTCTCGTTCAGGATTGGTGTTGATATGCAACAAAGCATCAACACCACCTTTTAATATTTGTTCTTGCGCTTGCGCCCAGTTCATTCCGATAACACAAGTCGGTTCACTAATATAGCTTTCGAGCTGTTTTGCTATATCAAATACGATTCCTGA
Source organism: Oleiphilus sp. HI0067 (assembly GCF_001635735.1). NCBI lineage: Bacteria > Pseudomonadati > Pseudomonadota > Gammaproteobacteria > Oceanospirillales > Oleiphilaceae > Oleiphilus > Oleiphilus sp. HI0067. Next base: position 41,684 of record NZ_LWFI01001333.1, on the reverse strand, counting down.
AGCATTCTCATTCTCTTGAATGAAGTAGGGAGATATCGATTCATTCGCGGCAAAAATCAACGTATTCTCTGGGCATTCTTTCGCGTGAATAATGGGGCTGACAAGGTAAACTGCGAGAAAATATGCCAAGTAAGTAAAGTATCTATATTTATTGTTTTTATACATTTTGAAACTTAAGGGATCAGTGGAAACACAAGTTTATATATGCTAAGTATAGTTCATTAAATGAACGGGTACGGTGTTCATATGCGAATTTTAATTGTCGATGACGACGTAGTTGATCAGATGGCTATTTTTCGGGCGCTCCCAAAAAAGTTCGTTATCTCTCAAGCAGAATCCGTAAAAATGGCCCGACGAGCGCTTGATGCCACTTCATTCGATTGTGTTATCGTTGATTACTCAATGCCTTTGCAAAAAGGCACCGATTTAGTTTCCAAATTTAATTCCTACGAGAAGGTTACTCCTGCCATTGTTATGGTGTCACATAGCGATGAAAAAAACATTGAATATGAAGCCTTGTCTCAAGGCGCACACGAATTCTTGTGTAAATCGGAATTAAGCCAGTCCTCTTTAGTGAATACGATCGATAAAGCGGTTACACGAGCGCGTTATATCAACGACGCAAGATTGCGGCATCGCGAAGCCCATGAAGATGCGAATACAGATTCACTTTGTAATATTCGTAATCGACGAGGGCTTAATTTGGAGCTTGCTGACATCGAAGGCGTAAGAGGAAGTTACGAGCTAGTTGTTATAGATGTTGATAATTTTAAGGGGATTAACGACACCTTCGGTCATTTGGTTGGCGATCAAGTTCTACGTTTTATCGCAAACAAATTATCAGCTATGGATTCAGATAATCTGATCACCTTCCGCTTAGGCGGAGATGAATTTGGTGTGTTAAAGATAAATGATGATTCGTTTGATGGAAAGGTCGTTGATAGTCTCGAGTTGCAATTGCAACAGGAAATAAAACACGGCTCTATAAATCTAAAAGGTATAGATATCTCCTTCTCTACAAGTCTCGGAATTGCGAAGTGCATTGATCAAATATTCACTTGGGATCAGTTGTACGATGACGCAGATCAAAATCTATATCACGTGAAAAAAAGCCTAACGCACTAAGGTATATTTGATATCAATTCTGTCGCGATACTGAGTGTTTTGCCTGTCTTTTTAATTTCGGTTTCTGGCAATATATCAAGGCTAGGCCATAACCCGTTTCCAAGCGCGTTGATATATCCCTGATTCAATCCTGCACTTTGCATAAGGGCCTGTGTGTTCTTAAAGTCATAACAGAGACGATGCCAGCTGACCTCTAAACCTTCTGCATTTGGTGTTATTAGCATATACCAGACATCTGCAGTTGCGTCATTTGCGGGCATTCCAATAACGCCGGCATTCAACCATGCCTTGTCTTCAATCAACTCTCCAAAAGGCAAGCCACAATGTCCGCCAATAATTATGTCGGAGTCGGTTTGCTTAAGTTGCTGTAGTTTGTCCGTCGTAGAGCTTGACCTAAAGATAAATTGACTCTGTTGGTTCACTCCGCCATGGATGACAATGATGGTTTTACCGTGGTAGTTAATCTTTAGATTATTGGGAAGGTCTGCCATCCAGACTTTCTGATCTTCACCAATTCTTGCTTTAGAGTATTCGTACCATTGTTTTGACGCGAGGTCGCACGACGAGTTTTCCTCAAATCCGCAGCCACAATCGAATTTATCGTTTCCTAATGCGTCTTCACAATTGCCTTGTACAACGTGAATACCCCAATCATGAATTAAGTCAGTACACTCTCGCGGCGAGGCGCAATATGCAACAATATCGCCTGTGCAAATAACGTTGCTTTTGGGAATTTTTAGCTCAACGGCTTTTTCACGAATTGCCAGAGTGGCGGCCAAATTACTATATGGCCCGCCAAACACGAGTAAGGGTAAGTCTTGTCTTACTTCAATGAGCACACTAGACCCCTGACAATTGTTGGGTGCGTGGTTTATTCATAATTAGAGAAATAAAGAATGCAGTGCACCCAATCGCTAATACGCTCAATGAAATCCACAGAAGCTTCGTATATTTATGTGCGTCACCGAGTAATGCTGTATGCCCTGATGATTCAGTAAAATATAAGGCAGCACCGCCGATAGCGCTAATGAATGAGCATAAGTAAGCCCAAGGTGATATATGTTCATTACCCGCCCAAATGCAGAAAAATATTACTGGCGCAAGGTACATTGAAGCTGTGCCGCTTACTGCTACTGCACTAAAGATGTCTTTGTTACCCAAGAAGACCATTGCGATGCCTAAAATCATGAAGGCAAGCATGATGATTCGTCCATTAGTGATAGTCGCGGCCATCACTTTCATATCAATGACAACGAGTTTTGCAGAGCTAGATAATGTGCTGTCGAGCGTTGATAAGGCAGACACCACGAGTGCAATATTAAATAGCAGCATCATATTGTCGCCGAGAATTCGTTCTAAGGTGACGTTCATAGAATCGCCGTCCAAAGCATTTGCCCCAGCAATTATGCCAAGAGAACCGAAAGCAATGATGCATAAAATACTAATCCACGCAGCATGCAAAAAACTACGCTTAGTTGTATCTCTGTCGGCGATAAAACCTCTATCCATCATGACTGGATCGTGAAGTGGATAGCTCCAGACCTGCAGCAGCGCTACAGCAAGTAGGATTGGCCCAGGGTTAGTTACATCAAACTCGACAAAATTCAGCGCTTCTACGCTGTAGAGGCCATCACCTAATGCACTAACTACAAGTAAGGCTAGAACTGCGATGAAAATTAGCATTTGCATAACATCTGTTTTTAGCGACGCATGTAAGCCTCCTAACATCGAGTAAATCATAGCAATGGCAGCAAAAGCGACAACGGCGATGGTATAGCTACTCGTGCCAGCGGCTCCAAATAGAATTCCGATCACTAGAATGTTTGCGAAGACTTCGCTTATCAGACGCAATCCAACCACAAAGTTGTAACAGTGCGTGCCTAATTTGCCGAAACGATCCTCTAGGAAGGATTGGACGCTATTGAATCCGTGTTTAAAACGAATTGAATCAACGATGGCTGCTCCAGTTAGGAATGATAAGTAATAAGCCGCATAAGCAATCGTTCCCCATATGCCGTAATAAAATCCTAGTATGGCTGCGTTAAGTAGAGATCGAGCAAAAATCCAAGTCGTGACTTGGCTGAGCACTAAAGTGAACAGAGATGGAGCCTGACCTTGTGGGCTGAAACCGGAAAAGAAACCTTCGTTAGATTTTGCTTTCGGTGAGATTGCGATTGATAACAAGGCGAGTGCAGCAACAACAATTGGTAGGGTTGCGCTCATGAGAAAGACTCCGTGTGTTTATTATGTTGTAAAATGGTCTACTTCTAGACTTCTAGACTTCTAGACTTCTAGACTTCTAGACTTCTATCGAACCGATTGGTTCAAATCCTGTGTAATTAAAAACTATTTGTAGGATTTCTTATCATCGACCACATAGGTGGACTTCCTTTTCCTAGATCGATCTGGCCAATACTCTCAAAGCCAAAGCGTTGATAGAACATTAAATTTTCTTCTTTGCTGTTCTCTAGATAGATCGGCATATTTGCGCTTTCAGCGGTCTGTATACATCTATTCATGAGTAAGGTGCCGTAACCTGAGCCCCTCGCTTCTTTAACCGCGCCAATTCCAAGAATATAGTAATGCGGTATAGATGGGGTATGTCGTACAACAAGCGTTTCCGCGCGAATTCCACGTAATACGCTCTTAAAACCGCCGCTTGAGATCATTGCTGGAACTAAAGGTAATGACGATATGACAGGCACATGCTTACTGATTCCTGGTTTCAGAAATAATACTGCCGCTTTATTGTCTGGGGTTGCATAGCTGTCGCTGTATTTAAGATATATGCGTTTAGCATAAAGGCCGAAAAACAGGCCGATGTTCATGCTAGGTCCAAATATCCAACGTTGAATCGGGTCGTCATCGAAAACCTTTCCCATGATATCAACTACACGCTGATAATCATTTGGTCCAAGTTGCTCTAGTTCTGTCATCTATATCGGTACTGTCTTAATTTTGTGTGATCAAGATATGTTATTCGCTGAGAAGAATGAAGTTAACAAGTATGTATAAAATACATTAGAATTATCTAAATTAGATACTTCTAATGTTTGAGGTGTTTTATGGAAGCATATATTCCTGCTTTGTCAGGTGGATTATTGATTGGTGCTGCTGCGGCTGTTTTATTAGTTTTGCTAGGACGAGTAGCGGGCGTGTCAGGTGTTTTGTTTTCGACAATGACGGGGCTATTGAAAGGCGACGTCAGTGACAATTTATGGCGAATTTTGTTTTTGGTTGGCCTAGTGCTAGGTCCAATTATTGTTCATCAATTTGGAGGTTTACTGATACCTGATGCTCCAGAAGGCTCTATTACTCTAGCAATTGTAGCGGGCTTATTGGCGGGGTTTGGAATCAAGGTTGGTTCAGGCTGTACCAGTGGTCACGGGATATGCGGTATGGCGCGCTTATCTAAACGCTCGATTATTGCGACCTGTACGTTTATGGCTGCGGGTTTTGTTACAGTATTTATCGCACGTCACGTGATGGGAGCTTAAGCATGAAAAATTTAGTTGGTATGTTTGCCGGCATTTTATTTGGTGCTGGTTTGGCTTTATCTGGGATGACAGATACGCAAAAAGTTATTGGATTCTTAGATTTTTTCGGTGCATGGGATATTACGCTGATGTTCGTAATGGGAGGAGGATTGCTAGTGAGCTTCCCTGTTTATCAGTATATGAAGAATAAGCCTCGTCCAGTTTTTGACGAAGATTTCCACTTACCATCGAAAACGATTATCGATAAAAGACTTATTGGTGGCGCGATATTGTTTGGTATTGGTTGGGCCTTGTACGGATATTGCTCGGGACCGGCGATTTCGTCTTTGGCTTACGGGGATATGAATTCGATAATATTTGTCGTCACAATGGCAGCTGGGATGCTGTTGTCTAAGCTTTTACCGACAGCCGATAAGGCCTAATATGAAAGTTGACCAAATCCAGATCGAACAACAATCTGTGGTTGTAGAGCGCTATCTTAAAGCGCTCTCTAACAAAAATAGATTGATGATTTTATGCTCATTGGCTGATGAAGAGCTTTCAGTTTCGGAAATTAACCGCAAGGTTAACTTGTCTCAATCTGCTTTGTCGCAACATTTAGCTTTGTTGCGAGAAGATGATTTTGTCGATACCAGAAAAGTCGGTCAATCGGTTATATACAGTATTAAGGACGATAAAGTATTGGCACTCATACAGAGTTTTTATGCAATTTTTTGCAAGAATATATAGTTCATATATGGCCTTGTCATTAAAAAACTGACCAAATGGTTTATTAAAACAATGATTTAGTGATTTAAAGGTGTTATAGATGAGAACTATTTCGACTATGGCACATTTATATTTCAAAAAAGTGACTATTTGGTCAAATAAGGTAGTTTTTGATCTAGAAATTGATTCGCAAAATCTGTAGCTTCTCGTCCCGTTCAAAATACAAAGTTCGTACTTTTGTTCTACTTTAGAGCACTAGTGCATAAAATTCCGCCGAACGAGGAAACGAAAATGCTAGAAAAGCTATTTAAGCTTCAAGAGCACCAAACAACAATTAAGGTAGAAATTGTAGCCGGCCTGACTACTTTCTTGACCATGTCTTATATTCTTTTTGCTAACCCAGACATCATGTCTGCAGCGGGTATGCCAAAAGAAGCAGTATTTACAGCAACTGCGGTTGCAGCAGCAGTAGGCTGTATCTTGATGGGTTTGTGGGCTAACTTCCCTGCAGGTCTTGCTCCAGGTATGGGTCTGAATGCGTTTTTCGCATTTGCCGTTGTTGGTGGCATGGGATACACGTGGGAACAGGCTCTTGCAGCAGTTTTGATTTCTGGTGTTATTTTCTTCTTGTTATCTGCATTCAAAATTCGTGAATGGATTCTACATTCAATTCCGGGTTGTTTGCGTCACGGTATTACTGTTGGTATCGGCCTTTTCTTAACCATTATCGGTTTGAAGAACGCGGGTATTATTGCTGATCATCCTGCAACGCTTTTGACTTTAGGTGATCTTGCTTCTCCAGGTCCACTTCTAGCTGGCCTTGGTTTACTTCTTATTATTGCTTTGGATTACCGCAAAATTACTGGTTCTATTGTAGTCAGCATGCTGGCGATCTCTATCGTTTCTTCGATTCTAGGTATTACTACATTCAGTGGCATTGTCGGTGAGCCTCACTCAATGTCTGAGCTTTTCTTCGCGCTAGACTTTAGCCGTGTACTAGAAGCAACAATGATCTCTGTAATTTTGGCGTTCGTCTTCGTCGACTTGTTCGATACTTCAGGTACTTTGATGGCGACAGCTTCTAAAGCAGGTCTTACTGATAAAGATGGCAAGTTCGACGCGATGGGTAAAGCAATGCTTGCTGACTCTACGTCGACAACTGCTGGTGCTGCATTAGGTGTTTCTTCGGTAACTACGTACGTTGAGTCAGGCGCTGGTATTGCCGCTGGTGGTAAGACGGGGCTTACTGCAGTTACAGTAGGTGTGTTGTTCTTGGCGGCGATGTTCTTCACGCCTCTACTAGACTTTGTTCCTGCATTCGCTACGGCACCTGCATTGATCTATGTTGGTCTAATGATGACTGCTGATATGCGTCACATTAACTGGGACGACATGACAAGTGCTGCGCCTGCATGGATTTGTGCAATCATGATGCCGTTCGGCTTCTCTATCTCTCACGGTATTGGCCTTGGTTTTGTTGCGCACACAGTTCTCCAGTTGTTGACCGGTAAAACATCAGAGATTCGCCCAGCGGTTGCGCTAGTATCGGTTCTTTATGTTCTAGGGATCGCAACAGGCGTTCTTTAACGATTATTTCGTTAACTCCTTATTGGCCGCAATTAGGTAGACCTAATTGCGGCTTTTTTTGTTGTCTTATATTTGTCTCTGTGAAGCGTGAAGAAAGAAGACATGCTTGGCGCTGGGAATGGATGATTACATTATTAAGCTAATTGATGCTGCTATTTTGACTCAGGCATTAGTGGATTGGTCGCCGGCTTAGGCTGTTGCTCTACTCATAAGGATTAGCCTAGGCCATAGCTGAGAAATCTTCTTGGCTTTTTATTCGGTCTATCCATTTTAGAATATTTGGGTAGTGATTTAGATCGAAGCCGCCATCATGCGCTACATGCGTATATGCAAACAAGGAAATATCGCAGGTTGTTATCGAGTCTCCAGTCAAAAAAGGTGTTTGCGTAAGTTGAGTTTCCATGATTCGAAGTGCTGAATTACCGCCTTCTTGTTTTGACTTGTATTCCTCCAGCCTTTCTTCGGGCAACCCAAGGTATTTGTTAATAAACCTTGCAACAGCAATATATGGTTCGTGGCTGTATTGTTCAAAAAACTGCCACTGATGCACTTTAGCTCGATGCCAGATATCGCTGGGGTATAGCGCGCTACCTTCGCATAGATAATTCAAGATGGCGTTCGACTCGCTAAGCGTCTCTCCTTGATCTGTTATGAGTAATGGAATCTTACCTGCAGGAGAAAGAGCTAGAATTTTTCTGGTTTTGGTTTCGCCCTTCAGGATGTCTATATGAATCCAATCATGCTCAATGTTGAGAAGCTGGCATGCTAGATGTAGTTTGTAACAGTTGCCTGAGTTAACATCTCCGTAGATCTTCATCTCATTTCCTTATGCGTTTACGATCATCTTAGTTTATCAATTTTCGTTTTAGTGAGTTAGTTAATGTCTCAGTGGAAGTCAGTACCTGATTTTTCGAACATCAAGTATGCACGTTATATCGTTCCAAATTTTGCTTCAAACACAGTTTGTATTGAGCTTAATGAAGCTAAGGTTGTTGTAATTAGCCCTGGAAAGTCTCTGATCGATAGTTTTGCTGAAATGTACCCGGGTTTTGATGAGGTTTTAGGTGAGGGGTTGGAGATCGTTATGCCTAATGCCTATCATTTTTTAGGCGTCGCTTCTTGGCTTGAGCGCTTTCCAAAGGCGAAACTGTATGCGTCAGAACAAGCAAAGCCGCTTCTTGAAGGTAAGGGTGTTAGAAATATTAATGTCATTTCGGATGGTGACTCTCTATTCGACAGTGATTGTCAGTGGTTTGCGCCGCCTGGACATCGAGGTGGAGACTTGTGGTTAAGTGTTAGAGAGCAAGGCAAAGTCTGCTGGGTGACATGCGACAGCTTTTTGAACTACCCGCGGATGTCGAATCAGCCAATAGCGCGTTTTACCCAGAAGATAATGGGTGCAGCCCCTGGTTTGAAGTTGAGTCGAGTGATCAAATATTTATTGCTCACGAATCGCAAGAGTTTCAAAAAATGGTGTTTAGATATGATTCATCAGGAACGCCCAGTTGCGCTGCTTCCTTCGCATGGTGATCCGATGTTAAGTACCGAACTTGCGGATGAGCTTGAACGGCTTGTACTATCGAGGCTTTAGTCTATATGCTGAGCTAGAGCCCAAGCTACATGCTCGCGGACCATGCCGTCTTCATGATTTTTGTGAGCTTTTAGAGCTTCAATAACTTCGATTGATGTTGGTGCGTTGCCTAGTGCAACTGCAATGTTTCGTAGCCAGCCATGATAGCCAGTACGTCTTATTGCTGAACCTTCTGTTTTTGCTAAGAATTCACTTTCTGTCCAACCAAATAAGCTGACTAAAGTTGCTTTGTCTAGTTCGTGTCGTGGGGTGAAATCGTCTTGGTCGCTATGTTGAGCGAATTTATTCCATGGGCAAACAAGCTGGCAGTCATCACAGCCAAATATTCGGTTGCCCATGTCTTTGCGAAATTCGAGTGGGATTTCTGATTTGTTCTCTATCGTGAGATAAGAAATGCAACGTCGAGCATCAAGCTCATAGGGTGCGGTGAAGGCTTTTGTTGGGCATATGTCTAAGCATGCAGTGCAGCGGCCGCAATGTTCTTTCTCATAGCTGGGTGTGATGGGTAGTGCGAGGTTGGTGTATATCTCGCCGAGAAAAAACCATGAGCCTGCCTCTCTATGAATAATCATTGTGTTTTTGCCGAACCAACCCAAGCCGGAGCGCTGGGCTATCGCGCGTTCTAATACTGGAGCGCTGTCGACAAATGCTCTGAAATTTAGATCTAACTCGCTCTTCGTTCTAACAAAGTGGATAAGATGTTTCAGTCGATTTCGAATGAGTTTATGGTAGTCGCGTCCTAATGTATATCGACTGATGTAAGCGCGGCTTTTATCTTCTAGTTGTTCTAACGCGTGGCCAGCTGACTCTGGTAGATAATTCATTCTGACCGATATTACGCGAAGCGTTCCGTCTATCAATTCATCGGGTTTCCAGCGTTTACTTCCGTGACTATGCATGTAATCAAGGGCGCCGTGATGCCCTTTATCTATCCAGTCTTGATAATGCTGGATATGTTCGCCTAAGTCTGTTGACGTGACTCCTAAGGCTTGAAAGCCAAGGCGTTCTGATTCGCTGCGTATTTCGATTAGCAGCTTGTTGAGCGCATCTGAGGTGTCAACGGGATTGGTCATGAGTATCGTGACATGATGTTAAGTGAACAAACGGAAGTGCTTTGCTAAGCTTAACAGATATATAGTGTTTGAACTTAATGCGATTTCTATTTCGAAGTTGCAGTTATTAATTTTGTTAGTTTAGCACTCAGTTTTTGCTAGTTTGGGAATGACTTTTTTCATGCAAATTCCTCTCGCTGATGAACATGCTACGGATCGATTTGGAAAGGGCCTCGCAGAAGTTCTGCTTGATTCTGATTCTGCATTAGCGGTTGTTTATTTGATTGGTGATCTTGGCGCCGGGAAAACAACACTTGTTCGTAGCATATTGCGCGGTCTTGGTCATGAAGGAAGTGTGAAGTCTCCAACGTACACGCTCGTTGAAGAGTATGAGCCTAAAGGATTGAAGGTTTATCATTTTGACCTGTATCGCTTGGCAGACCCAGAAGAACTCGAGTTTATGGGGATGCGCGATTTTCTTAATCCAGATCTATGTGAACAAGATCGAATCCTTTGCTTTGTGGAGTGGCCGGCACGGGGTGAAGGGCTTTTGCCTAAAGCAGACGTAACCCTTTCGATGAATATTGAAGCTGAAAGTCGCTGCTGTGAGTTGTTAGTTGCTGAACATTCTGCTTTTTCGGGTGTTGATTTCGATGTTCTTATAGCGGGGAGCCGCTGATGCGATTCGTTTTTTCTAGAATGGCCCATTACCTATGCTTATGTTTTGTGCTCGGCTTTTGGTCGCACAGTGCATTTGCGGCCAATATAGCAATCAATGATGCGAGGTTATGGAATGCGCCTGACCATTCTCGTTTAGTGTTTGATCTTGGCGGTTCAACATCACACCAGTTGATGACATTGAATAATCCTCCACGTGTTGTTTTAGATATTAAGAATGTAAAGAAGAATACTCGTTTTGACGCTGTTTCTTTGGAAGGATCTCCTATTAAAAAAATAAGGAGCGCTGTGAGAAATAACACTGATCTCAGAATTGTGTTGGATCTGAAAGCTTCGGTAAAACCGAAAAGCTTTTTGCTTAAGCCGAATGAGAGCTATGGAGATCGTTTGGTTGTTGATCTTTATCTTTCGAAGGTAAAAGAATATAAGCCTGTTAAGCAATTAAATAGCTCAGGTGGCAAACGTGATGTGATCATTGTGATTGATCCTGGTCACGGCGGAGAGGACCCTGGTGCGATCGGGCCAGGTAAGGTTCGTGAGAAAAACGTGGTGCTTTCAATTTCTAAGGAATTGGCCAGGCAGATTAATGCCGTTAAAGGTTATCGAGCCTATTTAACGCGTGAGAGTGATTATTTTATAGGGCTACGAAACCGTACGGAGATCGCTCGAAAGCGTAACGCCGATTTATTTGTCTCTGTGCATGCCGATGCTTTCACAAGACCTCAAGCTAATGGTGCGTCTGTTTTCGCGTTGTCGAAGAAAGGGGCTTCAAGTGAGGCGGCTCGCTGGCTCGCCAAGCGTGAGAATGCATCTGACTTGATTGGCGGTAGCGGCGTGAATCTCGGTGATCACGATGACATGCTAGCGTCTGTTTTGTTGGATCTCAGCTCTACCGCAAGCCTAAAGGCAAGTTTATCAGTGGGTGATCGTGTGCTTCAGTCTTTGGGGGGAGTCGCTCGTCTTCACAAGCGGCAGGTCGAACAGGCCGGTTTTATGGTCTTAAAGTCCCCCGACATCCCATCAATTTTAGTTGAGACGGGTTTTATCTCGAATCCTACAGAATCTCGTCGTTTGAATACTCGTAGTTACCAAAGAAAGATTGCTGGCTCGATCTCTAAGGGCGTTAAATCTTATTTTTCAGATCAACCTCCAATTGGTACTTGGCTAGCTTCAAATCAATCTAAGTCAGGTAGTTCATATACGGTTAAAAAGGGCGATACTCTATCGCAGATTGCGCACAATAATGCGGTGAGTATTAAGAGTCTTCGGAAACTTAATAAACTTAATTCAGACGTTTTATGGGTTGGTCAGCGACTTAAACTTCCTAATTCTTAATAACTATCGGTTATTAAGCGAATGACAGCGTGTTAAACTCTCCGCTTTACCTCTCCGTTAGTTTCATATGTCAAAAATACAAAAGTTATCTCCTCGACTCGCTAACCAGATTGCTGCGGGAGAAGTTGTTGAAAGACCTGCATCCGTAGTGAAAGAGCTGCTCGAAAACTCTTTAGATGCAGGTTGTCATCGAATTCAGGTGACCGTTGAGGGCGGTGGAGTTAAGCGAATATGTATTCGAGATGATGGTTATGGCATTGAAAAAGAAGACCTTTCTTTAGCGCTTAGCCGCCATGCAACTAGTAAAATACTATCTTTGGATGATCTTGAGGCCGTTGCAACACTTGGGTTTCGTGGTGAGGCTTTAGCCAGTGTTAGCTCTGTGTCGCGATTGCAGCTCAGTTCAAAAACTGAGGGCGCGGACGAAGCTTGGACGGTGGAGACGGAAGGGCGCGATATGGTCGCGAATATTAGTCCTGCGGCACACAATCGCGGTACTACGGTTGATGTTCGAGATTTATTCTTCAACACGCCTGCACGCCGTAAGTTTTTGCGCACTGAAAAGACGGAATTCAATCATTTGGAGGAAGTCGTCAAACGGCAAGCTTTGGGGCGATTTGATGTTGGGTTTGATCTGTCTCACAACGGTAAGCCGGTGCATAGTTTGCGCCCTGCGATCACATTAAGAGATAAAGAGCAGCGTGTGGCGAGTTTGTGCGGTAAGCCGTTTATGGAAAACGCTGTAGAGATTGATGTCGAGGCGTCAGGGTTAAAACTATGGGGCTGGGTCGCGCTGCCAACGTTCTCTCGAAGTCAGGCGGATTTGCAGTACTTTTTCGTGAATGGGCGCGTGATTCGTGATCGCTTGGTTAGTCATGCTGTTAAGCAAGCATATAGGGATGTGCTTTATCACGGCCGACATCCAGCCTTTGTACTGTATTTAGAATTGGATCCAGCTCTTGTTGATGTGAATGTGCACCCTACGAAGCATGAAGTTCGTTTTCGTGACGGGCGCTTAGTGCACGATTTCATATTCAGAAGCTTGCATCGCGCGCTAGCGGATGTTCGTCCTGACGAGTATATGCGCGAAGAGCAAAGCGCAAGTCGAGTTGCTGAGAGTGAGGCGATTCACCAGGAGACAGGCTTAGCCGCGCAACCCGGTTATAATAGTCAAACCCGCATGCCATTGTCCGTGCCGAGTTCGAATACGGGGGCTGCGTTTCAACCGCAGTCTATTCCAAATAATCCCGCTCAAAGTGAAGTGCGCACGGCCTTAGATGGGATGAGTTCTCTGTATGGTGGTTTGAAGCCAGATTTGCCAGAGCTGTCTAATACTGTTGACGTATCTAATAATGCCGAAGATCATCCTTTAGGCTTCGCGATTGCTCAGCTTCATGGCGTTTATATTCTCGCTCAAAACAGTTCGGGCTTAATAATTGTTGATATGCACGCTGCGCATGAACGCATTACTTACGAAAAGATGAAGTCCGATTTTTACGGCGCGGGTATTCAATCTCAGCCACTGCTTGTTCCGATGTCGATTGCTGTCAGTACTAGGGAAGCAGATGCTGCTGAAGATTGTGCTGTGGAGCTCCAACGATTCGGATTGAGAGTTGAGCGGGCTGCACCCGAATCTCTAGTGATTCGTGAAGTCCCTGTGATTCTGCAAAAAACAGACATCGTTCAGCTTGTACGAGACGTCTTGAGCGACATGATTGGCTACGGGCAGTCTGATCAGCTAGAAGCAAAGGCAAACGAGTTGATGGGGACAATGGCTTGTCATGGTTCTGTTCGGGCAAACCGAGTTTTGACGATAAGTGAGATGAATGCGCTGCTGCGTGAGATGGAAGAGACCGAACGTAGTGGTCAGTGTAATCACGGTCGACCAACTTGGACGACTTTGTCGATGCCTGAATTAGATAAGCTATTCTTACGTGGTCGATAGTTTCACTGCTAGGGTTTCTATGTCTTCGCTTCGTACTATGCCGCCGGCTATTTTTCTAATGGGGCCGACAGCTTCAGGTAAAACCGATTTGGCTATAACGCTGCGCAAGATATTGCCGGTGGAGCTTGTCAGTGTTGATTCAGCGCTCGTATTTAAAGATATGAATATCGGCACCGCGAAGCCGAGTGAGAGTGAGTTGCTGAAAGCGCCTCATCGTTTGATTGATATTATCGACCCTGCCGAGTCTTATTCTGTCGCACGTTTTTATGATGATGCGCTCAGAGAGATGAATGATATCGTTGCAGCGGGAAAAGTACCGCTTCTTGTCGGCGGGACGATGATGTATTTCAAGGTGTTAAAAGAAGGTATTGCTTCTATGCCTTCGGCTGATCAATCTGTGCGTGACTCAATTAATGCCTTGGCTGCGGAGAAAGGCTGGCCTTTTGTACATCAAGAGCTGGCTAAGGTTGATCCTGACTCGGCTAAACGTATTAAGCCAAATGATTCCCAGCGTCTTCAGCGAGCAATGGAAGTATACAGGGTTAGTGGTCGAACTTTGACTGAGCATTGGAGTGACCAAAAACAAGTCGGATCGGGAGTAGTTAATGGAGCTGGCAGACCTGATGGCGCGAGTTTACCTCCTATTCCGTTCGAGATTTTGCCGTTTGCGATTGCGCCGAGTGATCGAAAGTTGCTTCATAAAAGAATTGAACTAAGGTTTCGCGGTATGCTCGAGGCAAATTTTCAGCAAGAGGTCGAAACTTTACGAGCGCGAGGTGATCTAAGTTTGGACTTGCCCTCTATGCGTTGTGTGGGTTACAGACAAATGTGGGAATATTTGGATGGTACCTATGACTACGATACGATGATAGAAAAAGGGGTCGTGGCAACACGCCAATTAGCTAAGCGACAGTTAACGTGGTTGAGGTCTTGGCGGGATATTGTCTGGCTAGAAACTGGCGCGAAAAATAATATTGAGATAGTGTTGAAAAGTTTTAACGCGGCCTCATTTAACAACTAAACGTAAGATTGACTATAATTGCGTTAAATATTTAAAAAACGGGAGATTACAATAATGTCTAAGGGACACTCACTTCAAGATCCATACTTAAATGCACTCCGCAAAGAGCGCATTCCAGTATCTATCTTCTTGGTAAATGGCATCAAGTTACAAGGTCAAATCGAGTCTTTCGATCAGTTCGTCATCTTACTCAAAAATACTGTTAGCCAAATGGTATATAAGCATGCCATTTCTACTGTTGTACCTGCGCGTAATGTGCGTATGCCGTCAATGGATGAAGAAGCGGGTTCATAGGTAATACTCCATTGGAAATTGGTATTTTCTCGTTAGTATTTAAGCTCTGCCGTGTTTGATAGACCAGATGCGGGAGAGCGAGCTGTTCTCGTCCACTTAGACTTTCCAAATGAAAATGACCGTGAAGATGCGCAGGAGTTTCGTGAACTTGTGCGTTCGGCAGGTGTTGAGCCTGTTGGGATCGTTACCGGTAGTCGATCGCAACCCAGTGCGCGTTTTTTTGTAGGTTCCGGAAAGTTAGAAGAAATAATTACGGAAAAAGCAGTAACCGACGCTGATGTGGTGTTGTTCAATCACGCTCTCTCGCCTAGTCAGCAGCGTAACCTTGAGGGCTCCCTTGAGTGCAGAGTGATCGATCGGACTGGTGTGATCCTTGATATCTTTGCGCAGCGTGCTCGTACTCACGAAGGCAAGTTGCAGGTAGAGCTTGCGCAGTTAGAGTATATATCAACGCGTTTGATTCGTGGCTGGACTCACTTAGAGCGTCAAAAGGGTGGGATCGGTTTACGTGGTCCGGGTGAAACGCAGCTTGAAACTGATCGGCGTCTCCTACGTGGACGTATTAAAGCATTAACGGGGCGTCTTGAAAAAGTACGCAAACAGCGAGACCAGGGTCGCAGATCTCGTACTCGAGCTGAAATTCCCACGATTTCTTTGGTGGGCTACACCAATGCCGGTAAATCGACATTATTTAACCGGCTGACAGACTCGGGTGTTTATGCCGCTGATCAGTTGTTCGCAACACTAGATCCAACACTTAGGCGTATTGATTTTCCCGATATTGGTCGTGCCATTTTGGTAGATACGGTCGGGTTCATACGGCATTTACCTCACAAGTTAGTTGATGCGTTCAGAGCAACGCTAGAAGAAACAATATCGGCTACGCTTTTGCTGCATGTTATAGACGGTGCTGATTCAAGAAGGTTGGACAATATAGAGGCAGTCGAACAAGTTTTAGATGAAATAGGCGCGGGCGATGTTAAGGTCCTCCGAGTCTATAATAAGATCGATTTGTTGGACGATGGCGTAAGTAGAATTGATCGCGATGAAGATGGTGCTCCTGTAAGAGTGTGGTTGTCAGCAAACTCGGGAGAGGGAACTGATTTATTGTCTGATGCAGTCGCTGAGTTGTTAAGCGATGAGGTTATGCACTGCATACTTCGACTTCGCCCAGAGCAAGGTCGGCTCAGAGCGATGTTATTTGAGTCAAATCATGTCATTCAGGAAGAGTATGATGATAAAGGGATGGCACGTGTTGAAGTTCGTTTGCAGACCAGCGATTTTGAAAGAATGCTTAAACGCTGCAATGTTCCGCGCGCGGATTTGCTGATTGATAGGCTGTAAGAGAGCTCAGAACTTTCTGACTAAGATTTCATAATAAGGAGCATTCTGTTTGCTTGCTCCTTTTGGCGCAGCGATTTACGATTGCTGTGAATGTTTTAAATTAAAACTGATGACAACAACGGGGTAATCTATGGCTTGGAATGAGCCGGGTAATTCTAATGGGAAAGACCCATGGGGTAATAATAATCGTGGTGGCAATCAAGGCCCGCCGGATTTAGATCAAGCGCTTAAACAATTGATGGACAAGCTAAACGGGCTGTTTGGCGGGTCAGGAAATGGCAATGGCGGTTCTGATAATAACGGTGGTAAGCAGGGCTTTGGCGGTATTGCTCTGGTTGGCTTAGTAGTGTTTGTTCTGTTTCTTGGCTGGAAATCGATTTATACGATCGATGAGCAACAACGGGGAGTTGTTTTATTCCTTGGTGAATACAGTCGAACACTTGATCCTGGTTTAAGAATTGTCATCCCTCTCGTCGAGCAGGTTATACCAGTTAACGTAACAAACGTTCGAAACGCTGAGCTGAAAGAAGAAATGCTCACGCAAGACGAGAACGTTGTTGCGATTGAGTTGAACGTTCAATACACGGTCCGAGATCCGGTATCGTTCGCTTTGCGTGTTGAGGATCCAGAGCGATCTCTGCAACATGCCGTTGAGTCGGCTCTTCGTCACGAAGTGGGTAGCACCAACCTAGATCCAATCTTAACTGAAGGGCGTGGTATTTTGGCAGACAGCACGAGAGAGCGTTTGCAAGATTATATGGATAACTATCAAACCGGCATTAACGTCAGTGTCGTTAACATCAAAGAAGCTAGAGCACCACAAGCTGTTCAAGCGGCGTTTGATGATGTTCAGAAAGCGAAGCTTGATAAAGAGCGTTTCGTAAACGAAGCAGAAGCTTACAAAAATACAGTTATTCCTGAAGCGCGGGGTAAGGCGCAACGTATGTTGCAAGAAGCAAGTGCATATCGTGATCAGGTTGTAGCAAAAGCTCAGGGTGAAGCCGATCGTTTTGAGGCCTTGCTTGTTGAATACAACAAGGCGCCTGAAGTAACCCGAGAACGTCTCTATATCGATGCGATCTCAGACGTATACGGCAATAGCAGTAAGGTTTTGATTGATGTTGAGGGCGGTAATAATATGATGTATCTGCCTCTGGATAAGATTATTTCTGAGCGATCAAACTCTGCACCATCTAGCGTGAGGTCTGACGCTAGCTCTTCTGATATTTCAGCAATCGCAGATCAAGTAATTGAAGAGATTAGATCTCGCAACTCGCGTTCATCAGCTAGGGAGGTGCGCTAATGTCTAAGTCAGTATTATCGTTAGTGGCGGTTCTTATCGCGATCGTCGTATTGTCGTCATCTCTGTATATCGTTGATGAGAGACAGGTTGCGATTAAACTTCAATTTGGTGAAATTGTTGAGTCAGATATTGGACCAGGTATTCACTTTAAGATGCCGTTTGTTCAGAATATTCGCAAATTCGACGCGCGTATTCTAACTCTCGATTCACGTCCTGAACGCTTCTTGACTGTTGGTAAAAAGTTCTTGATCGTTGATTCGTTTGTTAAGTGGCAGATCGAAGATGTCAGTGCTTATTACAAGGCGACAGCCGGCAACAGATGGCAAGCGACGACGCTTTTGTCTAACTCTACCAACAAAGGGCTTCGTGATGAGTTTGCTTCTCGTAGCTTGACTGAAGTTGTATCGGGTGAGCGTGATGAGCTCATGTCTGACATTACTACTAAGTTGAATGAGCAGACTTTGGCTGAATTTGGTATCCGAGTTTTAGATGTTCGCGTTAAGGGTATTGATCTACCGGAAGACTTATCTAAAGACGTATATCGCCGTATGTCGACAGAGCGTGAGCGTGAAGCACGTGAAACGCGGTCTCAGGGTCGCGAGTTGGCAGAAGGTATTCGCGCTGATGCGGATCGTGAGAAGGTTGTTATTGAGTCTGACGCTTACCGAGAGTCAGAAATCACACGTGGTGAGGGGGATGCAATTGCGGCATCCACTTACGCTGAAGCGTTCAATAAGAACCCAGAGTTCTATGCGTTTACGCGTAGCTTGCAAGCATATAAGGATACCTTTGCTAATAAAGAAGATGTCCTTTTATTAAAGCCTGATAGTGAGTTCTTCAAATACCTAAATCAGGCTAAATAGGCAAGTTCCTTACTCGTAAATCAATGAAAGAAGCACCTTAGGGTGCTTTTTTCATTTTTTGGCCTTTTTAATACCAACAACACCTTTTGTTGTTTTCAATTAAGCGTTAAAATCGCGCCCCTTTGCCTTTAACGAAATTAGACTTAGCTTAGATGGACTGGAATGATCTGTTCACAGCACTTTGTTTAGTGCTTGTAATTGAGGGCATTATGCCATTCTTGAATCCAAAAGCTTGGAAGCAAACCTTAGCATCGATTCTCAAAGCGAACGATAGAACCATGAGGAGCATTGCGTTAGTTTGCATGCTCGCAGGTCTACTGGGCGTGGTTTTGTTAAGGCAGTAATTTAATGTGTGTATCGACACGAGAAATACTATGAGTTTGACCGAACGTTGGATGTTGCCTGAGGGCGTTGACGAGCTGTTACCACCGGATGCATGGGCTCTTGAGAAAATGCGCCGTGAAATGCTAGATACATACTCAAGCTATGGATATGAATTAGTGTCTCCACCGCTTGTAGAGTTTCTTGAAAGTTTACTTACCGGTACTGGCAGTAAATTGGATTTGCAAACATTCAAAGTTACCGATCAACTGTCAGGGAGAACGCTCGGCATTCGCTCAGACATTACTACGCAAGCCGCTCGTATCGATGCGCACGTATTGAAAAACCATGACATTTCTCGTTTATGTTATGTCGATAGCGTGTTGCATACGCGTCCAGAACATACGATGACCAATCGAAGCCCAATGCAAATTGGATGCGAGCTTTTTGGGTCTGACAATGAAGCAGCAGACTTAGAAGTGATGTCTTTGATGCTAGAGACATTGACTATTGCAGAAGTCTCAAAGGTTCATGTGGACTTGGCGCACGTTGGTATATATCGTGGCTTGATGACTTCAGCTGAGCTCCCGAGAGAACTAGAAGATCGAATTTTCAGCGCATTGAATCGCAAGTCAATTCCCGAGCTTGATACGCTAGCCGCTGAACATAAGTTGCCGGTTATCGATATTATTCGCGAAATCGCTCTGCTTAGCGGCAGTATTGATGCCTTGTCGGAAGTGCGAAAAAGCATATCCCAGTACTCTGAATTAGCTAGTAACGAAACTTTAGATGCCGTTGATGCTTTGATGCGTTTTGCTGAGTTGGTTGGCGAGCGTTTCCCAGAAATTGAACTAGGCTATGATTTCTGCGAGTTACGAGGCTATGACTATCATACTGGCGTGATGTTCAGCGCATATACACCAAGCTTTGGATATGCATTGGCTAAAGGTGGACGATATGACTCCATCGGCGCTGAATTTGGTGAATCTCGCCCAGCAACCGGTTTTAGTGCAGACTTAAAAACGCTCGTGCGTTTGCAGTCTCGTATTAGCACAATGAATTCAGGGGCGATTTTAGCTCCATACGGCACAGATAAAGCGTTGCTAGAGCGGATCGCTGATTTGCGACAGACGCAGCGTGTCGTGCAAAGCCTTTCAGAATCAGATGAGCAGACCTACGGTTGCTCTAAAAAACTTGCTCAAAGCCAAGACGGCCAGTGGGTAGTTGTTGAAATTTAATCGGTTACTTTAATGGTAACTTTCAGCTTTATTGCTAGAGAAATTGAAATATGGGTAAGAATGTTGTCATTTTAGGCACCCAATGGGGTGATGAGGGCAAAGGAAAAATCGTTGATCTTTTGACTGATCAGGTTACTGCGGTGGCGCGTTTTCAGGGTGGCCACAATGCGGGGCATACCTTGGTTATCGACGGCCAGAAGACGGTGCTTCACCTTATTCCATCTGGTATTTTGCGAGATGGTGTGACCTGCTTAATTGGCAACGGTGTTGTGCTAGCTCCCGATGCATTATTGAAAGAAATGCGCGGTCTTGAGGAAAACGGTGTTCCTGTTCGTGAACGTCTTAAATTGAGCTTAGCTTGTCCTTTGATTCTTCCTTATCACGTGGCACTTGATCAGGCGCGCGAAATTGCAAAAGGCGCCAATAAGATCGGCACGACAGGTCGCGGTATTGGCCCGGCCTATGAAGACAAAGTATCTCGTCGTGGTCTTCGCTTAGGTGATTTAGCAAACCCAGAAGCATTTGCTGAAAAACTAAAAGAGATCATGACTTATCACAACTTTGTATTAGAGAATTTCTATAAAGTTGAGCCTATCTCTTATGAGAAAACACTCGAAGAAACCCTTAAGATGGGCGAAGAGTTGCTGCCGCTAGCTGTTGATGTTACTGACGAGCTACATGCATATCGTGAACGTGGTGAGAATATTATGTTTGAAGGCGCGCAAGGTTCGCTTTTAGATATTGATCACGGAACATATCCTTTTGTTACGTCGTCTAATACAACCGCCGGTGGTACAGCAACTGGTAGCGGTTTTGGTCCAATGTATTTGGATTACGTTTTAGGGATTACTAAGGCGTACACGACTCGCGTAGGTTCGGGTCCATTCCCAACAGAGTTATTTGACGATAATGGTCGTCATCTAGCAGAGAAAGGTCATGAGTTCGGTGCAACCACGGGTCGTCCTCGTCGTTGCGGTTGGTTTGATGCAGTAGGCTTACGTCACGCGATTCAAATTAACTCAGTTTCGGGTATTTGTCTGACCAAGTTGGACGTGCTCGACGGTCTTGAGACTATTAAAGTTTGCGTCGCATACAAAACAAAAGCTGGTGAAAATATATCTCGTCCGCCACTTGATGGAGAAGGCTACGATGATCTAGAACCGGTGTATGAAGAGCTTCCGGGGTGGTCTGAAAGCACGCTTGGGGCGAAGACCTTAGAAGAGCTCCCAGCTAACGCTCAGTCATATATCAAGTACCTAGAAGGTAAGATTCAGGCGCCGATTGACATTGTGTCAACAGGCCCAGATCGCGTAGAAACGATTGTTCTTCGCCATCCTTTTGACTAAGCCCTCGGCTGTCTTGTATAAAAAACCGCTCAATGAGCGGTTTTTTATTGTCTGCAAATTTTCAGAATGAATTATTTTGGCTTGCTTGCGACCAGTGTTGCACGCAAAGGTGCAGGGTAGCCTTCTACGGTTAGATTTGGATTGGCTGGGTCAAGGAAGTCGGCTAGAGACTGAAAGTCCATCCACTCGGTTGCGCGCTGTTCGTCTAGGCTGGTTTGATCTAGATCTACACACTTAATGTCGGTAAAGCCGGCGCGTCGAAGCCATAGTTCTAAGGTTGGAACGCTTGGAAGATACCAAACATTTCGCATCATAGCGTATCGGTCCTCTGGCATTAATGAATAGCCAAGTTCGCCTTCGACTACTAATGTCTCTAATACGAGCTCGCCACCAGGTTTCAACGCCCCTTTAAGTTCATAAAGGTGGTCGATAGGTGACTTACGATGGTAAAGCACCCCCATCGAAAATACGGTATCAAAGTGTTCTAGTTGAGGGTGGACGTCCTCCATCTTTATCGGTAGTAAATGTATCGGTGCATCTCGGCCACAATACTTCTTAATTGCGTTGAATTGCATTAGGAATAGATAGCTGGGGTCAATGCCAATAACGCGGTTTGCTCCCTCACCAAGCATTCTCCAACAGTGATATCCTGAGCCACATCCCACGTCCAATACATTTTTATTCGCGAGCGGACTAATATGAGGACTAACTCGGTCCCATTTCCAATCAGAGCGCCATTCGGTATCAATGTGAGTATTGAATAATTCAAATGGGCCTTTTCGCCATGGCCGAAGCTTTACTAATGCATCATAGAGTTGCTCTTGGGTGGTTGCATCGATTGATGCATTGGCACCCACGCGTGACGAGTTGATGTGAGTGGTTTCGGGATTAATAGCCGGAAGGTTGTCGAGCGAGTCTATCCAGCGCTGCATGTCGCCATGAGGCTTCTCGTATAGCTTTTGCTTCAGCAATAGTTCTAGAGAGGGAACCCAGTTCTTGAGGCGTTTATGGCCTTGCATGTACGTGATGAGATCACCAAATACCTGGTCATAATTCATTTTATTTAGCCTTTATAGCGAGCATCGAGAAGAAATTAAAGCACTGATACCAAGTGAAGGTGTTTTCGAAGCCCGCGTTTCGTAGTCGAGAGTAATGTGTACTTTCCGAGTCTGTGAGAAGAACTTTTTCGATAGCATTACGTTTTTGACTGATTTCGAGGTCGCTATAGCCATTTGCCTTTTTAAATAGCCAGTGCAACTCTTGCTGTTCTAGTTGTTCCTGCTCCTCATTGAAATGTAGTTTTTCGGACAAGATCAATACACCACCTGGAACTAGCGCCGCATAAATTTTATCCAGGAGGGCTTGGCGGTCCTCTGGGACAAGAAATTGAAGAGTGAAGTTCATTGTTACTACCGAGCATGGTTTGAAAGAGATATTTTGAATGTCATCTCCAACAAGGCTGACCGGCGTCGGATGGTTGTCTAGTTCGATATAATGCCCGCAGCGCTCAATCATTGAAGGTGAGTTGTCGATGCCAACAATCTCGGATAGAACGCCTCCACCGTGGCGCATTGCTAATGTTGCCGCACCAAGGGAGCAGCCCAGGTCGTAACCAAGTGTATCAGGTTGTGCGTAGCGCTCAGTAATTAAACTAATCATCGGGATGATAGTTTTATAACCCGGTACTGAACGCTGGATCATATCGGGAAAAACGCGAGCCACTGCTTCATCAAACTTAAAATCGTTCACACGATTAAGTGGTGATGAGTATATGTCATCAGGTCTTGTTTTTTGATTGCTCATGCTTGTTTGACCGTATTAATCGGCGCATTTAATCCCACGATTTTTGTAATCTACAAGCAGGCCTTGCATTTGATCGTCATGGTCGTTTTCTATGAATAAATATCCATTATGACAAGCAGAGCTTTGATGCGAAGGCTTCTGGGAAAGTCGGTAGTTAACATCTTCTTCCGCGATGTAGATGACTTTATAGTCGGCTAATGAATACTGCTCTGGCTCATTGCTTACGTGGACGATCTTTCCTTGCCAGTCTAGTACGCCTACTGTGCCTGCAATGCTGATAAAAATAGCAAACACTAAAGTGCGCATGCTGACCGTATCGTTGTTCGAAGTTTGTGTGTCGCTCATTGTTACTCAATTGAAAAACTATTTCGGAGGATTGTAGAACTTAGGGAGCAAGTTGCAATGGGTTTTCGTGTAATAGTGATAGTTGTTCACGAAGCTCTAGGATGTGCTCGGACCAATACCGTTCAGCGTTAAACCAAGGAAAGTGCATTGGGAATGCGGGATCTTGCCAACGACGAGCTAACCAAGCTGCGTAGTTCATTAGACGCAAGGTTCTTAGTACTTCAATGAGTCTAAGTTCTTTGAGTTCGAAGTTAGCGAATTGTTCGTAACCCTCAAGAAACTCTGATAGGAGTGAAGTTTGCTGAGTGCGATCTCCCGATAATAAGAGCCAGATATCTTGAATGGCTGGCCCCATAAGGCAGTCGTCAAAATCGACGAAGTGCGCAAGGTCATCTCGCCAAAGAATGTTACCCATATGGCAATCGCCGTGTATGCGCAAGAAACTAGGGTCGGCTTCATCCCAAATTGATTCCATTAGGCTAATTAAGTCATTGCTGAGCGAAGAGTATGCTGACTCCAAACTCATCGGAATGAACTCATTGGTAAGGAGAAAGTCGCGACTTTGTTTGGCCATCCTATCGATACTAATTGATGTGCGATGTTTGAATTGCTTGGTCGCACCGCATGCATGTAATCGTCCAATATTTAGACCGATTCTGTACATTGTATCTGGGAGTTCAAGCTCAGGAGCATAGCCGCCTTGCATTGGAAATAGTGCGAACTGAAATCCGTTAAATTCGTGAATTGAACTGTTATTAACGAGTGACGGAGCAACAAGATTAATTTCTTGTTGCTGCAGCTCAAAGCAAAAGTCATGTTCTTCTCGGATCGCTTCCGTTGACCAGCGGTTGGGTCGATAAAATTTAGCGATGCAAGGTGAGCCATCTTCAATACCAACGCGATATACACGGTTTTCGTAGCTATTTAGCGGGAATATGCGCTGATCGCTAATTAATCCGAGCGACTCTACAGCATCTATGACGGTATCTGGTACAAGGTTTTCGTATGGGTGTTGCATAGTGGCTATCAAAAATGGCTAATCGAACAAGTCTAACTGATGTTTGTCGTTTTTATTGTTACCAATCCGTACACCCAACCCTAGTAAGCGAATAGGCAGGGCTTTACGCTCCCATGCTTTTTCAACCATATTTATAAATGAGTCTGCAGATTTCCAATCTTCGATGCCTGCATGGATTGCTTCATCCATCGTGGTTTGTGTGAAATCATTAAACTTAAGCTTAATATAGCGCCCTAGTATGAAGTTTGGGTTTGCCTTGCTAACCCGTTCGGAAAGTTGTTCAAATTGCTTATAGAAAGCCGGAGAAAGCTCCTTCAATGAGCTAATGTCCGAACTGAAAGTGGTTTCGACAGACAAAGATTTTCGTTGGCGTTCTGTTACGACGGGGCGGTCATCAAACCCATTTGCGAGCTCGAGTAAGCGTTTTCCGTATTTTCCAAACCTCTCGATTATTTTATTTGAGTCGTAATTCCGAATATCTGTGCAGGTTTCGATATTCATCTCTTTTAATTTTTGAGCAGTGA
Source organism: Oleiphilus sp. HI0067 (assembly GCF_001635735.1). NCBI lineage: Bacteria > Pseudomonadati > Pseudomonadota > Gammaproteobacteria > Oceanospirillales > Oleiphilaceae > Oleiphilus > Oleiphilus sp. HI0067. Next base: position 16,746 of record NZ_LWFI01001333.1, on the reverse strand, counting down.
CCTTTCCTACGCCATTAATTTTAGTAACGGGTAGCGCGGCGACAAAGCTGTCAACTTGGTCAGGGGTAATGACAAATAACCCCGCCGGTTTGTTCCAGTCACTTGCAATTTTGGCGAGAAATTTATTAGGCGCTACGCCTGCAGAAACACTTAGATCAACCGTAGACTTGATGTCGTTTTGAATCGCTTGGGCGATTAGGGTTGCGCTTGAGTGAAATTCTGTACATTGAGAAACGTCTAGGTAGGCCTCGTCGAGGGATAAGGGTTCAATTAAGTCCGTGTATTGACGAAATACTTTATGCATTGCTAGAGATGCTTCACGATAGGCTTCGAAACGTGGCCTAATAAATACGAGCTGAGGGCAGAGTCTCAGCGCGACACTCGAAGGCATTGCTGAATGCACGCCATACTGTCTCGCTATATAATTACAGGTTGCGACCACTCCTCGCCCGTTGGGGTTTCCTCCAACAGCAATAGCTTGAGTTTTTAATGCCGGGTTGTCTCGTTCTTCGACGGAAGCGTAAAAAGCATCTGCATCAATGTGTATGATTTTTCTCATTTGCGATAGTGTAATCTATAAGGCGAAATCATTATCGCCTATGGACTGTTTTTAATTTAGGGAATTGTGGTCTTATGGATCGTTACAAGGTTGATACGGTCGTTATTGGCGCAGGTGTTGTGGGCTTGGCCGTCGCGTGGGCGCTTGCAAAACTTGGGCGTGAAGTTTGGATTTTAGAAAAAGAGTCTAGCTTCGGGCAGGGCACATCATCGAGAAACAGTGAGGTTATACATGCTGGAATCTATTATACAAAAGATAGTTTAAAGGCTCGATTGTGCGTCCAAGGTAAGCATTCGCTTTATCGTTATTTAGATGATAGAGATCTGCCTTATAAGCGCTGCGGCAAATTAATTGTTGCTACTAATGATGCTCAGGTTGATGAAATAAATAACATTATCCAGCGAGCAAATGGAAATGGCGTTGAAGACCTTGAGATGCTTTCAGTATCTGCACTTCAAAAGCTTGAGCCGGCGTTGTCGGCAAAGGCAGCGATTTTATCCCCATCAACTGGCATAGTAGATAGCCATTCATTTATGCACAGTATGTTGGGAGATGCAGAGCGCGACGGGGCGCAGTTAGTTACTAATTGCCAGGTTGAGATTTGTGAAGCTTCTGACAATAAATATCTGCTGAATCTAGTAGGTCACGATTGCTTGCTAGAGGCCGTCAACATCGTTAATGCCGCTGGTTTGTATGCTCCTCATTTAGCTGAAGACATTTTTCACGCCTATGCTCAATGTGGGTATGATTTTCAAGGCGAGTATGCCAAAGGCAGTTATTTTACATACGATGGCCGAACTCCTTTCAATCGTCTCATTTATCCCGTGCCTGAAGATGGTGGGCTTGGTGTTCATCTAACGCTGGATTTAGCTGGCAGTGCGCGATTTGGACCGGATGTCGAATGGAAAGGTGGACTAGGTGAGCGAGAGTTAATTGATTTTGACTACGCGGTTGATCCGTCGAGACGTAGTTTCTTTGCCTCGAGCATTCGGTCGTATTGGCCTGAGGTTGACGAAAGTCGTCTGCAGGCGGGCTATGCCGGTTTGAGGCCGAAACTAAAAATTAATGGCAGACTGTGTAACGATTTTCTGATTCACTCTGAGCGAGATCACGGATTAAAAGGTTTCGTAAATTTACTCGGAATAGAGTCGCCAGGACTGACATCTTCGATGGCTATTGCGGATTTAGTCTCCGAGTACTTTGCATGACAGTGCCGATTCCAATCAATTGACGTAAGGGGTAATTATTGTTTTGGAGTGCGCGCAAATGCCCAAATCTCAATTCTCTTCGCTCCAGCCTGTTTTAGCATTCTAGACGCTTCGTCTACCGTTGCTCCCGTGGTCACGACATCGTCAACAATAGCGATACTGTTTCCTTTGACGAATTCTATATTTCGAACGGAAAAACTGTTTTTAATGTTTTTCAGTCGAGCAGCTTTATTAGAGCGTTTTTGCTGCTTTGTTTCCTTAGTTTTAACAAGCAAATTGTTGCGATATCGAATGCCAGTTTTATGACTTAGCCGTGTAGCAAGTTCGTTAGCTTGGTCGAACTGATGTTCCTCATGTTTTTTGGGGTGCATAGGGATAGCGCACAAGAGGTCAGGGTAATCTGCGTTACTTAGTTTTCTGTTTTCAATAATAGCAATCGACATCGATTCGGCTATGTATTTTTTTGCGAGAAATTTAAAGTCGTGGCATAGCTTTGAGATTGGGAATTCGTATGAGCATGGAGCGAAAATTTGATCAAAGTAAGGCTGAGTATTTTTGCAGTCGTTACATATGGATTCATGAGCTCTGACTGTGATTGAACATGTAGCGCACTTAGGTTGGCTTGCCTGAATGTCCTCCAAGCAGTTTTTGCACAAAGCGTTGTGCGAGTCAGAATGCTTGTTACATAAATGACAGCGATTTAAGAGTAGGTGCTTGTATGGCGTATTGAAAAGGTATTTTGACTTGTTAACCAGTCTTCTGATTTTGGTTGACAAGTCTTGATCTGACTTTATCATTCACACTATCCTTGTGTTGATGCCAAGCAATGTAACATATCAACATTAATTTCCTCATTAAATAGATAGCAAGAGAGGCGTTTGGCCAAGATGAATATGAATGAACTAGGTGTGGTAAGGCATGACTGGGATAAAAAGGAAGTAGAGGAACTTTTTAATCTCCCATTTAATGATTTACTGTTCAAAGCTCAAGTGGTTCACCGCCAACATTTTGATCCAAATGAAGTGCAAGTGAGCACTTTGCTATCTATCAAAACTGGTGCATGCCCTGAAGATTGCAAGTACTGTCCGCAAAGTGGACATTACAATACTGGCCTTGAAAAAGAGAAGCTGATGCAAGTGGAAGCGGTATTAACAAAAGCTAAGCAAGCTAAGGAAAAAGGAAGTAGTCGTTTCTGTATGGGAGCCGCTTGGAAGCATCCGAGTGATAAAGACCTCCCTTACGTATTAGAAATGGTCAAGGGTGTTAAAGAATTGGGCTTAGAAACGTGTATGACTCTCGGTATGTTGAGAGATGATCAGGCTCAAGAGTTGGCAGATGCAGGTTTGGATTACTACAACCACAACCTAGATACGTCGCCTGACTTTTACGACAAGATCATTACCACACGAAGCTACCAAGATCGTCTTGATACCTTGCAGCATGTGCGTGATGCAGGTATGAAAATATGTAGTGGTGGCATTATTGGTATGGGTGAACGCGCATCAGATCGTATTGGCTTGCTAGTGCAGCTTGCTAATTTGCCGCAGCAACCTGAGAGTGTTCCTATTAATATGCTCGTTAAGGTAAAAGGAACACCCTTAGAAGATGTGGAGGATGTTGATCCGTTCGATTTCATTCGATGCATTGCTGTAGCGCGCATTATGATGCCGAAAAGTCATGTCCGCTTGTCTGCTGGACGTGAATCGATGAGCGATGAAATGCAAGCGCTTACCTTTATGGCGGGTGCTAACTCGATCTTTTATGGAGAGTGCTTGCTAACTACTCCTAACCCCGAAGCGCACAAAGATATGCAGCTATTTAAGCGCTTAGGCTTGCGTCCAGAGCAGCGTATTGAAGAGTCTGATGAAACACAAGAAGCTGTGCTGAACCAAGCAATTGTGAAGGATCAAGAAGCGAAAAATCCAATGTTCTATGAAGCAAGTGCAACTAGTGCTGGCGATTCAGTCCAACACTAGGTTTGTCTGTGGCGTACGACGCACCTTATTGGCGTGATCAACTATCTCTGATTGAGCAGAAAGCGCTTCTCAGAAAGCGCTTTGATGTTCACTCTCGAAGTGGAGTTGAGCTCGTCACTAATGGCGAGAAATTAACTAATTTTGCAAGTAATGATTATCTTGGCCTCGCGAGCCATCCTGAGATTGTTGAGGCCTTGTGCACGTCGGCACGCACCTATGGTGTCGGTAGTGGCGCTTCCGATGTTGTGTCTGGCCACTTTCAGGCGCATTCAGATCTGGAGCAAAAGCTAGCTCGCTTCACTAAGCGTGATAAAGCTTTGTTGTTTTCGACGGGGTATATGGCAAACCTAGCTGTTGCATCTGCGTTTGCGAATTCTCGTGCTCTATTACTACAAGATAAGCTGAATCACGCGTCATTGATTGACGGCGCCAAGTTGTCTGGTGCGAGAGCGCAAAGGTATCTGCATAATAACCCTGCTAGCCTCGGTAATTATCTAGCTAAACTGTATGACGCAGATAAATACGACCACTGCTTAGTTTTGAGTGATGGTGTGTTTAGTATGGATGGTAATGTCGCTGATATTTCTCAATTAAGCGAAGTATGCTCGTCTTATCCATCTTTGCTCGCCATTGATGACGCGCATGGACTTGGGGTTTTAGGTGAGGGCGGTTGTGGTAGCGTGCTTTCACAAGGTGTTTCTCAAGAACAGTGCCCGCTGTTAATTGGTACATTCGGTAAAGCGTTTGGTACTTTTGGAGCCTTCGTCGCAGGACCTGAGGATCTTATTTCATATTTAGAGCAAGTCGCACGCCCCCATATTTATACCACCGCGTTGCCGCCAAGTTTAGTCGATGCAACAAGTAAAAGCCTTTCGTTAATTGAAGCGGGTGATGATCTGAGGACTTTGCTCAATCAGCGAATTACTCAATTCAAAGAGGAATTGAGTGACAGTGGTTTTACTCTGTTAGATTCTCAGACTGCGATACAAGGCGTTGTATTAGGTGATAATCAGTTAGCTCTTGATGCAGGAGCATTTTTACGTGCTCGAGGTTTTTTAGTGGGCGTCATACGACCGCCCACTGTTCCCCAAGGTAGTGCCCGCTTGCGTATTACTATGAGTGCCGCGCATAACGCTTCAGATTTATCAAATTTGACTCAAGCTCTCAAAGAATTCCGCCGTGAGAGGATGGAGGCATGAGCAAGTACGTAGACCTTTTGTTTATTCAAGGTTGGTCGGTTTCTGAAGAATTCTACGCCGATTGGCTTCATGGTTTGTCAAAAGAACTTATGAGCAATCGATCAATCAAGATAGTAGCGTGCCCTGAGCGTGGCGATATTCGTTGGCTGGAGCATTTAGCCAAGGAATATGTATCGCCTAATACGGTGATTATTGGTTGGTCGCTAGGTGGAATGTTGGCCATTAAGCTCGCAGCTTACCTTGAAGGGGCTAATAAACCGTACGACCGTTTAGTGACACTAATGAGCTCGCCCAAGTTCGTAGAGTCGACGGATTATCAATGTGGTATGAAGCGACAGGACTTTGCTGATTTTGTGAGCTCTATTAGCGATGATCGAGCGATCGTTAAAACGTTTCCGTTTTTGTGTATCAAAGGTGCTCCTAAGCAATCCTCTTTATTGAAGCGAGTTCGCGAACAGTACGACCTTTGTTTATTAGAGGAATCAAATCGGTGCCAAAGCCTTAAGTTGCTAGGCGAATTGGATGTGCAGCAAGAGCTTGCCAACTTAACTCAGTCAGCACTCATGATATTCGGCGATCAAGATGTTTTGGTTAAGCAAAGCTGCGCTTTAGAGATTAAGAGCCAGTTTACTCATCATAAGAGCGTAATCATTGATGGTGTAGCGCACTTCCCGTTCGTTGATTCGGTGGGGCAGGTGCTTGTATCAGAGCTAAGTGACTTAAAGGCTGCGGTTTAAGATGTCCAATCAAAATGTAGCGAGTAAATCAGAGTTAGCAAATTCGTTCGGTAAAGCCGCTCAAAATTACGACGCTTCAGCATATCTACAGAAAATGGTTGGTAATCAGTTAATTGAGCATACTCTTGCGTGCGATGTTTCCTTCCCTCAAGGACTTGGGGGAGATCTTGGTTGCGGCACTGGGTATTTTTCCTCAGATGTAAAAACGAAATTCCAGCTCGCCGAAATGCTGTTGCTCGACATTTCTGAATCGATGGCGCGATACGCCTTTAGCCGGTGGTCTGAGGAAGCGTTGGTTGACGAAACGACTTCAACACGTGCGTTTTATCCTCTAGTGCTAGATGCCGAAAATATAGCTTTGCAATCCGAGGTTCTCGATTTTTGCTTCTCCAGTTTGGCGCTTCAATGGGTGAATGACTTGAAAACAGCCTTAAAGCAAGCTCACGCTGCGCTAAAACCTGGTGGTGTCATAAGCTATTCAACCTTAGTCGATGGCACTTTGGATGAGTTGAAAACGTCATGGTCTAGGGTCGATGACGCAACGCATGTAAACGAGTTTATGACTTATAGGGCTTGCCTCAACGCTGCGTTGGAGCTTGGTTATGAAGTGTTAGTTGATAAGCAGTCTCCAATAGTTGTTGAGTATCAGCGTCCTATGGATTTAATGAAGGATTTAAAAGCGATCGGTGCGCATAATATCTCGAGAGGTCGCTCAAAGGGGCTTGCAGGTAAGGGTAAGCTAAAACGAGTACTTCAAGCATATGAAGACTTTCGGCATCCAAAGGGGCATTACCCAGCAACCTATCAAGTTGCGTATTTTGTGCTTAAGAAAAAACGATGAGTGATTAATGAAAAAATATTTTGTAACCGGTACAGATACTGAAGTAGGTAAAACTTTTTCTAGTTGTCGCTTGCTAGAAGAAGCGTATCGGCAAGGAATGAGCACCCTAGGGCTAAAGCCGGTGGCAGCGGGTTGTGAAATGCTCGATAGCCAGATGAAAAACGAAGACGCATTAGCTTTGATTGAGGCATCATCAGTCAAATTGCCTTATGCCCAGGTAAATCCAGTCGCACTGGAGACTGCGTGTTCGCCGCATATCGCGGCAAGTATATCTAAGAAGGCAGTTAGCGCTTCGCGATTGACCGGATACGTGCGCGGCGCGTTAATGAGCAAGGTAGACTTCGCGCTTGTTGAGGGTGCTGGAGGTTGGAGAGTACCAATTAGTCCTCGCGAAACCATGGCAGACCTCGCCAAAGAATTAGGTTATCCAGTTATTGTTGTGGTTGGAATGAAGCTTGGTTGTTTGAATCATGCATTACTGACCGCAGAAGCGATCCGTAATGACGGGCTTGTATTAGCAGGTTGGATTGCGAATCAACAATCTTCAGACCAAATGAGCTATTTTGATGAAAATGTTCATACTTTGCGCCAAGCTATAAATGCACCTTGCTTAGGTGTTTTGCCGCATCAATCAGGTAGCGTTTCTGCAGAATTTGGTAAATATATACATTTAGATTGTTTAACTGTGTAAAAGATAGGCTCAATGCTTGCACAGCCAACCAAGCTTTGCTTCAATTAAATTGATCAGAAATTAATCAATGGTTTGGCAAATGAATATCAATGCAGTATCAGAAATCGGATTGAGCGGTGTACGCACAGGGTTAGAAGGTGCCGAAAAGGCAGCTGCTGACATCGTACGTGCTGGAACCGTAGATGGTGCTGATGGTACAAATGATGTTGTCGAACCAATCATTGAACTTCGCTTATATCAACGTTCTATTGAAGCGTCATCACAAGTAGTTCGCACCGCGGATGAAGTACTTGGTACTCTTCTCGATACCCTAGCATAACCCTCGTTTAATTCTCCCTTGTTTAAAGGTTCGCGTTTTTGTGCGAGACGCACTCCTGTTTGTTCTCTTTTAGTTTCTCGTAATGCTTGACAAAGCATACAAGCGAACGTATGTTTCAAACACTCGTTTGATTTAGAGTCGAAACCGGCACGTGTACTGTTAACACGGGCTTTGAAATTTAATTAGTTTTCAAACGAAACCGAATAAAATTGAGGTAACGTTATGCCAGAATATAAAGCTCCCCTAAGAGACATTAAGTTCTTAATGGACGAAGTGCTTGATAGCGAACAGCACTACCAAAACATCGGTGCGACTGATGCAACTCCTGACATGATCGATGCGATCGTTGCTGAAGGCGCTAAGTTCTGTGAAGAAGTTCTTGCACCTATTAATCAATCAGGTGACCAAGAAGGTTGTACTTGGAGCGAAGACGGTGTTAAAACGCCGACTGGTTTTAAAGAAGCATATCAGCAGTACGTAGAAGGCGGATGGCCTTCAATGAACGCTCCTGTTGAGCACGGTGGTCAAGGTCTTCCAGAATCGATCAACATCATTCTCAGTGAAATGGTTGGTACTGCTAATTGGGCATGGGGTATGTACCCTGGTTTATCTCACGGTGCACGTGCAACACTTGAAGAGCACGGAACACCTGAGCAGCAAGAGACTTACCTGACTAAACTTATCTCTGGTGAGTGGACAGGTACTATGTGTTTGACTGAGCCGCAATGTGGTTCTGACCTAGGTATCCTTACTACTAAAGCTGAGCCAAACGCTGACGGTTCTTATGCTATCACTGGTACTAAGATCTTTATCTCTGCTGGTGAGCACGACATGGTCGATAACATCGTTCATATCGTACTGGCACGTCTTCCAGGTGCTCCGGAAGGTACAAAAGGTATTTCTTTGTTCGTCGTTCCTAAGTGTCTTCCTGATGCAAACGGTGAAGCAGGTGAGCGTAATGCTGTTTCTTGTGGTTCTATTGAGCACAAGATGGGTATTCACGGTAACTCAACTTGTGTGATGAACTTCGATGGCGCGAAAGGTTGGTTGATTGGTCCAGAAAACAAGGGCCTAAACTGCATGTTTACGTTCATGAACGTTGCGCGTATCGGTACTTCTATTCAAGGTCTTGCGGCTGCGGAAGGTTCTTTCCAAGGTGCACTTACATACGCTAAAGATCGTTTGGCGATGCGTTCATTGACTGGTCCTAAGAACCCAGAAGGTAAAGCTGACCAAATCATCGTGCACCCTGACGTTCGTCGTATGCTTCTTACTCAGAAAGCTATCGCGGAAGGCTCTCGTGCGATGATCTACTATGCAGCTCAACAGGCTGACCTAGTTGCTCACGGTGAAGGTGAAGATCAGAAAGCTGCTGATGAGATGCTTGGCTTCTTGACGCCAATCTTGAAAGCATTCTGTACTGAAGCTGGTTTTGAAGCTGCTAACCACGGTTTACAAGTATTCGGTGGCCACGGTTTCATTGCTGAATGGGGCATGGAGCAAATTGTTCGTGATACGCGTATCGCACTTCTTTATGAAGGAACTACTGGTATTCAGGCGCTTGACTTACTTGGTCGTAAGATCCTTATGAGCCAGGGTGCATCACTTCGCAACTTCACTAAGCAGGTACATAAGTTCTGCCAGGCTAACGAAGGTAACGAAGCCTTGAAACCATTCATCGAGAAACTAACTACTCTTAACAAAGAGTGGGGCGACATCACAATGAAAGTTGGCATGAATGCTATGAAGAACCGTGATGAAGTTGGTGCGGCTTCTGTAGACTTCCTAATGTACTCTGGTTACGTATGCTTGGCATATTTCTGGGCGCAAATGGTTAAAGTTGCTCAAGAAAAGCTAGACGCTGGTACTACTGAAACTGGTTTCTATACAGCTAAAGTACAAACTGCACAGTTCTACTTCGATCGTATCCTTCCACGCACAGCTGCACACGCGCAGATGATTGCTGCAGGTAGCGACTCGATGATGGCAATCGACGAAGAAAACTTCGCATTCTAATTGTCATTATTCATGAAAAAGCCCGCTTTGCGGGCTTTTTTGCGTTATAATGCGCGCGATTTTTTTGGCTGACGGCGTTCTTTGAGCGCTTTAGCTCATAGATAAACACAAAGAATTAATTGAGGATTAGGAAATGGCAGAGTACAAAGCGCCCCTTCAAGATATTCGCTTCGTAATGAATGAAGTGTTTGAAGCAGAAAAACTTTGGGGTTCATTGGCAGGCACACAAGATGTCATTGACATGGAAACTGCTGATGCAATTTTAGAAGAGGCTGGAAAAATTACAGCTTCGTTGATTGCACCATTGAGTCGTGAAGCTGATGAAGAAGGTTGTCACTTTGATAACGGTAAAGTCACTGTACCTGCAGGCTTTGTAAATGCATATAAAACGTTTGCTGAAGGTGGTTGGTCAGGTTTGACTGGTAACCCAGTTTACGAAGGTATGGGCATGCCTAAAATGTTGGGCGCTCAGTATGAAGAGATGCTTTACTCTGCTGACATCTCATTCGGTCTATATGTGTGTTTGACTTCTGGTGCGGCATTGGCAATTGATGCGCACGCTTCAGAAGAGCTTAAGCAAAAATACCTGCCAAAAATGTATTCAGGTGAATGGACAGGTGCTATGGATTTGACTGAGCCTCACTCAGGTACAGATCTTGGTATGATTCGCACCAAGGCTGAGCCAAATGCCGACGGTTCATACAGCATTACTGGTACGAAGATCTTTATCACAGGTGGTGAAAATGACCTGACTGATAACATCATTCATCTAGTGCTTGCGAAACTTCCGGATGCGCCAGCTGGATCAAAAGGTATTTCTCTTTTCCTAGTGCCGCGTAACAGTGTTGATAACAACGGCGTTGTAGGTGAAAACAATAATGTTACTTGTGGTTCAATCGAACACAAGATGGGTATTAAAGCTTCCGGTACCTGTGTTATGAACTTTGATGGTGCGCAAGGTTGGTTGGTCGGCGAAGTAAACAAAGGTCTTTTGGCTATGTTTACAATGATGAACTACGAACGCTTGAGTGTTGGTATTCAAGGTTTCGCCGCAGCAGAGCGCTCTTACCAAAACGCACGTGAATACGCACTTGATCGTATTCAAGGTCGTGCAGCAACAGGTCCTGTTAATACTGAAAAGCAAGCTGACCCGATTATCGTTCACGCTGACGTTCGTCGTATGCTTCTTACTATGAAGGCTTACACAGAAGGCTCGCGTGCTTTCTCTACCTACGTTGCAAGTTACCTCGACATTGCTAAGTTCTCTGATGATGCCGATCAGATTAAGCATGCAAATGCAATGATTGCACTTCTCACGCCAATCGCTAAAGCATACATGACAGACCGCGCATTAGATTCTTGTGTTGCTGGTCAGCAAGTATTTGGTGGTCATGGCTTTATTCGTGAGTGGGGTCAAGAGCAACTAGTTCGTGACACGCGTATCACGCAAATATATGAAGGTACTAATGGCGTTCAAGCAATGGACTTGATGGGGCGTAAAGTTGTTGCTAATGGTGGCAAACTATATGAGCTATTTGCTAGCGAAGTAAAAGAGTTCATTGCTGCTGAATCAGGCAATCCTGCGTTGGCTGGCAAGCTTGATCAACTTTCTGCAGCTTTAGATCGCTTAACTGAAGCGACTGAATATGTAATTGGTGCAACACAGGGCGACGCAGATGCGATCGGCGCAGCAGCGGTTGAGTACTTGGATTTATTTGGTCTAACTGCATACGGCTACATGTGGGCACGCATGGTTGCAAAAGCAGCACCTAAAGTTGAAGAAGATGTGTTCTATGCGAATAAGCTTAAGACTGCTAACTTCTTCTTTAGTCGTCTTCTTCCAAGGACTCTTTCTCTTCTTGAGACGATTAAGTCTGGTAGTGAAGATACGATGGCGCTTGAAGCTGAAAACTTCTAAGTCTTATTTAGCGTCAATAAAAAACCGGTACTTGTTACCGGTTTTTTTATGTCTGACATTCGGCCAAAAAAAAGCGGCGTGGTCGCCGAACAAGACCATCGCCGCTGAGGTTAAACAAACTAATAACTAAGGAGGGAAATGAAAACCCTGAAACATCTCTGTTTCGTTAAGATAGATATTAGTTTTGGATGGGGCGTATTTTGATCGGCCGAAAGGCTTATTTGCTGAAAGTTAATAAAAACGAAAGGCGAGTTACTTAATTAAATAGCTTAAGAAGGCTGTCTTTAATCTTGTCTACGGCTTCGTTATCTTTCCCAATGATGCCGTCCAAGCGTTCACGATGCTTATTGATGACGCGATCAAGCTCTTTTTCTGTTTTGCGCTTTGCTTCATCAATAGCTGCATTTTGAACTTGCTGCTTCAGTGCGCTGTAGTTGATGTCGCAACGATGTTGATTGGCAATTAGCTTGCCTTGGCATGTTAAAGGAATGCTAATGTTCTGAAGTTTTGGATTGATGCGACAGGCATGTGTTGCGCCGTTCGCTTCAGGTTTTATGTAAAAGTTAGCTTCATATGATTGATTTAGAATATCAGCAGTACCATTTACGATTGTGTTCGTGCTATTCGAATTAAGCTTTGTATGTTGGGTTTGTATGACGGAGTTGTTTAACTCGATTGTACTTGTTAGCTTTTTGATGCTCGTTGAAGAGCCCGCTTTCTCAATGTCATATTTGTCATTATTAATATATGAAATGCCTTTACAGAGCCAAGCATCAATATTTATTCCGTCCACACGACCCTGTTGAAGTTCAGCTTGAACACTTCCTGAGTTAGTAGCTTTAAGATCTGGGATGGTGTTACCCGTCAGGGATATGGCGCCATTTAGATCAAGTGTACCTGCAAAGGAAATATCGTTTGTTTGCAGAGTAGGCGGCATAAGTTCTCCAACAATAAGACTATTCGCATCAATGCTAAGATCCCAAACTGGATTGGGCAGTTGTACATTCACGACTGCGGCGGCTGTGATACTTCCGTTCGCGACTGAGGCTTCATTAGTGCTTCTTATACGGCCGTTGTTTATCAAAATCGATGTTTTTATCCCTGAAGCCTCAATGTGCTGATATCTCAGTTTGTCTTGCACGAGATTAAAGGAGATGTCCGCCTTTTGGATGAAGTCCAATGGCAAGATCTGTTTGACTGCTTCGTTATTTGATTCAATTGCAGCGATATGTGGCGCGGTAACCTGCTTTTGCGAAGGAATTATGGCAGCGAGGTAGTTGTCTATAACCGCCTGATCGCCAGCCAATGAGATGTCATAAAAGTTGGCAGCTGGGCGCGCTTTAATTGAACCCAAGAACTTTGATTCGTCGAACGCTAAGTCGAAATTAGTGCTCTGTAAAGTTCCTGAACGAAATGTAAATGGAGCATCAACTCCTATGTTTTTAAAGGCTTTGTCGTTAATCGGTAAATTTAAACCTAAGTATTGGTTTACATTTGCAAGAGCAAAGGGTGCAACGTGAATCATGCCCGTTATATCAGGACTGGTGCGAAGCTTCTTGGCGACAAATTGAGTATCTAAAGCAATGCTGGCGCCACTGACCTGCATGCTCGAAGCGTTTAGTGTGTCACCTTTCAGGTCATACTCAAAGTTTCCAGTTAGCGAGAGCTGTATGGTTTTCTTATTAGGCAGTATCCCAGAAAGGTCGAGATTATTTTCAAGTCCAATGAGTGATAGCATTTGACGTTCAGCGCTGATATTTGCTTTTGTTCTGAGGCTGTTGAAGTAGCGTGTCCCTTGTAGCTTGTCTTCATAAGTGAAGCTGAATTGAATAGGAAAATCCTCATCTAGTCTTGCATTATTCACTTCTAAGTCAAAGCTGTGAAGTGAGATATTCAGAGAGCTTTGCGCGTTTATGTAGTCCACTCGATAGTTTTGAATATGAATATGCTTTGCCAAAAATGGTATCGTCGCCAACTCTGTGCTTGTAGGTTTCAGATTTGTATTGTCGGTGGTGACAACTGAACTATCTGTTTTTTGTGACTCTTCATCGACCGGTTTACCGCCTTCAGTCAAAAGATCCCAATTACGATTTCCAGATTCGTCGACATACAGATGAATATGAGCGCCGTTTGAATAAATTCCGTTAATTTCAGGGGCGAGCTTGAGCAAGCTGAGCGTGTCTATCGATAGGTCGATCTGTGATACCTGAGTAAATACTTGCCCCTCTTGATCTAGAATACTGAGAGAGTCAAGGGTTACACCGAGAGGCCACCAAGAAAGCTTCAATTCCCCATCAATTTTTATAGTTAAACCGAAACGGTCCTTCGTACTGTTTTCGATGTCTCTTTTATAGTCATTAACATCAATACTGCTTAGAACAGTAATGATTGTAAGTACCAAGATAACGAAAATCGTAACTAATATTTTTAGTGCAAGCTTAAGCATGGCCAATGACTGTTGATAATTCGAGTCTAAATCTTAGTGAGTCGAATATATCCATTGGACTAACAGGAGTTTACGGTTTAGACATTTGCGCTTTATCTTCAAAGTGTTTGTCCACATTGATCAGTTAAAAAGCAAGTTTTGATCAGTCCTATGTATTTAAACTAGAGTAGAGTTACTAAGTTGAATAAAAATAAAACCTGTTAGGAATATCTATGCCAGTTCAAGTCCCTTTGTTGATAAACGGCGAGTTCGTTGAAAGCACAAGCCAAAACAAATTACCTGTATTAAATCCAGCAACCCAAGAAGTCCTTGCTGAAGTGCCATGCGCGTCTGAAGCTGAAATGGAGCTAGCTATTGAAGGCGCTAAACAAGCCTATAAAGCTTGGAAAAATACTGCAGTGACGGATCGTTCTCGTTTAATGTTTCGCTATCAACACCTATTAAAAGAGAAGCAGCGCGAGATAGCAGAAATCTTAGCGGTCGACACAGGTAAGAACATCGAAGATGCTATGGGCGATGTTTGGCGTGGAATAGAGGTCGTCGAGCAGGCGTGCAATATTCCTAGCTTAGTTATGGGGGAAACGGTTGAGAATGTTGCGCGAGAGGTTGATACGTACAGTATCACGCAGTCACTCGGCGTTACGCTTGGCATTACGCCATTTAACTTCCCCGCCATGATTCCTTTGTGGATGTTTCCGATGGCGACGGCATGCGGCAACGCTATGATTCTCAAACCGTCTGAACAGGTCCCGTTGGCAACCATGCGTTTAATAGAGTTGTTTGTAGAAGCGGGCGCACCTGCAGGTTTGGTTCAAGTGATCCATGGCGACAAGGATCAGGTTAATTATCTCTTAAATCATGAAGACGTTGTCGCGACATCTTTTGTTGGCTCTGTGCCGGTCGCTGCGCACGTGTATCGCACGGCAACCAATCAGTTAAAGCGCGCTCAATGCTTCGCGGGTGCCAAGAATCATATGGTTGTTATGCCTGATGCCGATAAGGCAACTGTAATGAATGCACTAGTGGGCGCTACGGTAGGCGCTGCAGGACAGCGTTGTATGGCGATTAGTGTCATTGTATTTGTCGGCGAAACAATTAAGTGGGCTGACGACTTAGCAGAGCGCTTGAGAAATGTGAATCCAGGTGCGTGGGATGACCCTAATGCTGCGTTTGGTCCGGTGATTACACCGGCAAGCAAACAAAGAATTGAGTCATTGATCGAGTCTGGAATTACGCAAGGAGCGACATGTTTAGTTGATGGGCGAGGCGTCGTTGTTGACGGATATCCAGATGGAAACTGGGTCGGGCCGACGCTCTTTAAAGATGTTTCTACTGATATGGATATATATCAACAAGAAATATTCGGCCCAGTAGTATGTTGTATTAATGTTGATTCTCTGGATGCAGCCTTGGATTTGGTTAACAGCAGTCCTTATGGCAACGGTACGTCTATATTTACTCAGTCTGGGATCAGTGCTCGCCGTTATCAGCACGAGGTTGAAGTTGGTCAAGTGGGTATTAATTTGCCTATACCTGTTCCTTTGCCGTTTTTCTCGTTCACTGGCTGGAAAGGTTCTTTTATGGGTGACTTGCATGCTTATGGAAAACAAGCCGTCAGGTTTTATACCGAAACTAAAACCGTGACCTCAAACTGGAAAGCTACGGAAAATCAGTCATCCGGCCCGAACATGAGTATCTCGTTAAAGTAAGAAGCATTTCATTTTTAATTTGCTGATAAAAACAAGGATAAATTATGGCAACGATTACGTTTGTTGGTCTCGGTAATATGGGCGGCCCAATGGCTTTGAATTTGATCAAGGCCGGTCATTCGGTTTATGCGATTGATTTGATGCCTGAGCTCGTTGAAAGCTTAGTTAGAGAAGGCGCGCATAAAGCGCAGTCTTTGGAGGATGCGGTAAAAGCATCAGACGTCATTATTACAATGCTCCCTGCTGGAAAGCATGTGGCTTCTCTATTTTTAGGCGAGCCAAATGCCAAACAGGGTTTGCTCGAACAGCTCAGCAACAAGCCTCTGATTATTGATTCCTCAACGATTGATGCCGCAACAGCCAGAAGCGTGCACGACGCTTGTCGTGAAAACGGTATCGATATGGTTGATGCGCCAGTCTCCGGAGGCGTTGCCGCAGCAGCTGCGGGTAGTTTAACGTTTATGTGTGGTGGGGATGCTGTTGCCTTTGAAAAGGCGCAACCTATCTTAGGCGCAATGGGGGCTAATATATTCCATGCAGGTCCTGAAGGTGCGGGGCAGGTTGCCAAAATGTGTAACAACATGCTGCTAGCAATACACATGATCGGAACATCTGAGGCATTAAATCTAGGCGCAAACAATGGGCTAGATCCATCTGTATTGTCTGAAATCATGCTGGCTAGTTCTGGAAA
The DNA here is from genome assembly GCF_001635735.1 of Oleiphilus sp. HI0067. Classification (NCBI taxonomy): domain Bacteria; kingdom Pseudomonadati; phylum Pseudomonadota; class Gammaproteobacteria; order Oceanospirillales; family Oleiphilaceae; genus Oleiphilus; species Oleiphilus sp. HI0067. The sequence goes on along the minus strand of NZ_LWFI01001333.1, from coordinate 436 downwards.
AAATTGGAGCCTAGAAAAATATAATCCTTATCCCAATGTTATGCCGACAAGCCCTGCCTCGAATGATTATCGACCGGGTTTTATGGTAGATCTAATGGCCAAAGACTTAGGCTTGGCGATGGAGAATGCTGTCGAAACTTCAAGTAAAACGCCTCTAGGTCGTGCTGCACATGACATGTATGTCGATAAGCAAGATTCAGGAGAAGGAAAGAAGGATTTTTCTAGTATTCTTGAAGATATCGCTAAATAAAAACGCCGTCATTTCTATTACAAGGAGCCGAAGAGCTCCTTTTTTATTGTCTACAGTTTTTGTGCGAGGAACTTTGCAGTCATAATTTGTCTATAGTGTCCTCTAAACAATTGTAGGGTATGAAAATGCGTGGAGTAAAAGCAGCTCGTTTAGTCATGAGCTTTTTATTAGCGGTATTGCTTGGTG
>NZ_LWFI01001332.1:0-803 GCF_001635735.1 Oleiphilus sp. HI0067 | reverse complement strand
AGATCTTTCGAGCTAGGAAGCACGTATTCCATCACCGCATCGAAGGCCGTTTCTTCAACGCCTCTTGCCGCGTTTAATTCTTTATTAAAGTCGACATCCAAAACCAAGCTCATGTGGAAATCACTTGCACCCAACAATTTGCCAACCTCTGTCACTAAGGAGACAAAGTTTGCATCGTGCCAACACTTTCGAAATTCTTGCGAAGATATATCAGGCTTTCTTTTAACGACGAAAATAAACTTAATCACGCGAATCTCCTTTCACTTGAATTAAATACTTATACGTTCACCACAACGTTAAGCACTTTATTAGCAGTTAAAGAGTTACTCACTAAACACCCTTTTTCAGACTTCTCGGCAATACGCTCAACTTTCTCAGAATCAGTACCAGAAGGCACATCGACCGTAACCTTCAAATCAAACTGGGTAAACTGAGTCACGCGATCTACCTGACCTAAGGTACCCACGACCTCGCATGAGATATTAGTCCATTCTAGCTTCGAAGCACGCGCGATTGCTTTGAAGGTCAAGACGAAACAATCCGCCATCGAAGCAACTAGCAAGCTTTCAGGAGACCAATAACCCTCTGGCCCACCAAATTCAGGCGGCGGCATCGATTCGATTGCGCTGAGACCGTCAGCTTCGAGATTTACCGTTGAATCAGACTCTGAATTGGCAGAGACCGTATAGTGATGAGGCATCGTTTGCATCATAAACTCCCAATAAGATTTGTATTGGAAGTTTAGATGAAAACTGGCGTATTACTCAGCGGATTTAAGCTGATCTAATACTAACTGATACAGA
>NZ_LWFI01001331.1:0-956 GCF_001635735.1 Oleiphilus sp. HI0067 | reverse complement strand
CCTTGGCAAACTCGCAGGTCAATTCGGTGGTCTTGCCTCATTGGCTGGCATTAACCTTGGTGGTGGCGGTTCCAATAAAACCGCCGAAGCACTTGAAATCCTCCAGAGCTGGGCTTTTATAGAGGAATTTATTCAAGAGCAAAATATCGCCACGCAAGTGTTTGCAGTCAAAGACTGGAACCCTGAAACCGACGAGCTGATCTACGACACCGAAATCTACGATCCGCAAACTCAAACCTGGACGCGCGAGCCACCTAAAGGTAAGCAAGCAGAGCCAAGCTCTTGGGAGTTATACGAGCAGTTCAAAGAATACCTGTCAGTAGGCGAAGACAAAGTCAGCGGCTTTACCAGTCTTGACATTGAATACTACTCGCCAGAAGTCGCCAAAGTGTGGGTGGATGCGCTCCTTAATAAAATCAATTCCAAACTAAAAGCGCGTGACGCCGAAGAAGCACAAAAAAACGTCAGCTTCCTAAAGCAACAAATTGAAGAAACTCCACTCGCAAGCATGCAGAGTGTTTTCTACGACCTCATTGAAGACCAAACCAAAGTGCTCATGCTTGCCAAAGGCTCTACCGAATACGTTTTTAAAACCGTCAGCGAGTCGCGTGTATCGGAAGAAAAGTCCAAACCAAAACGCGCTTTGATATGTATCTTCGGTGCGATGCTTGGTGGCCTGCTCGGCTGTATTATTGCCCTAATACGGGGCTTAAAGAATCAAGATTGAAAGATGGAATTGGATAAAATGAAAAAAATATTGGTTACAGGGGCGGGCGGTTACATAGGTAGCGTGTTAGTGCCAAAGTTGTTGGAAAAAGGCTATGCAGTTGTTGCTCTAGATAGGTATTTCTTCGGTCAGGATAAGCTTACTCCCCATGCAAACCTTCAGATTGTGGTCGAGGATTCTCGCAAGATTCCAGAAAGTCTTTTTGAGGGTGTCTATGGTGTGATTGATC
>NZ_LWFI01001330.1:0-2462 GCF_001635735.1 Oleiphilus sp. HI0067 | reverse complement strand
CCATGGTCCGGTTAGAAGTTCAGAAATGCTAGTAGGTAAGTTCCTATGTGATTCAACGAGTGCTTTTAGAGTTGAGTCGATAAATTCTTGGGCAACCCGGCTTTTAATGCGTCCTTCTTCTGTTAGTTTCGTACGTTGCTCGAGCAATTTTTGGCGTTTGTTTTCGCGCGCGATAAAAAGCTCTAACTTTAAATTTGACGCTGTAAAACAGTCATAGTGACCACTTTTATCTTCGATAATGTCATCTACGAGTGAGCGAAGCTCGTCGTATAGTTTTGTTCGTGCGCTGTTTTGATTGTCGTTGGTCCAGCCAATCGCTGCTGTGGCTAAGTTGTTAATGAAGGTTCTAGCCGGATGAGCATGCTCTTTGAAAAATACAGGATTATGAATGACCGCTTTAAGTACAGGTATTTGCAAGCGACCAATAAGCGCCTGCATTTCTGGCGCTAAATTATTGTCGTTGAGTATGTACTCAAACAGTAAGCCGACTAGATTAATAACATCAAGATCTTTTTCGGCCACTTGTTTTCTTGAGCTTTTCTGAAGTTGTTGTGTCACGTACTGGCTGATTGTCTTGGCGTCAAAAAACCTTGCTTCATTTGTCGCTTCCTTCGCGGCGTTTACAATATTCAGTGCTTGGATGATGTCTTGAGAGCTAGCGTAATGCTGTGTCTTAATCGTTTGTGTGGCTGTTTGAGTAGTGTTTTCTTGTGCCGTAATGTCTCGATGATCGTGTGCGACAGGAGCTCTTGTTGTTTCTTGCTTGGAGCGGACGGATTGTTTGCGTTTAGTCAGGCTTAGATCCGGCTGAATTCCCTCAGAAATTAGAGTGTCATTCAATGCGTTTAGTGGCTCTTCAAGCTTGGAAAATAAGTGTTTGTCTAAGTGCTTGTATAGCAAAAGAAGCTCACCGAGCTCGATATCGAGATTTTTGCAGCTGCTAGCAATGATATGAGCTAATAACTCAGGTGACTCTGGACTAAGTTCATCACCATTAAGCTGATAAGCCTCGGCCATGCGTTGATGCAGAGTTAGGTGAATATGCTGAAAGTTAGCTCGTGACTTACTAGCCATTGTCTCAACCGCTAGCTGCTCTTCAAATTGCTTGTCGTCTACCACTGATAGAGATTCAACTTGTGACGGCGCTGGTGTATTAAGTTTTATCTGCTCGAAAGGAAATTGAAATAAAGATTGAAGAGATTGATCAATGTTCGTGCATATGGCTTTACGTTTGAGGCGTAATTCACGCATGGCTTCGAAATAGCGATTTTGCTCATTGTTGTTTCTTGCATTATTTGCAAGATCAAACAAGGTGTCATCAATCGCATCAAATGATTGATCTAGTAGGGGAGATACATGCTGAGAGTAGGCATTGAACAGTTTTTCTGAGACGGCTGAGCTGTTAGCACTTTCTCGAGAATTGGCATTGTCGTTGACGTTAAAGCTGTTTGCCATTGGTGCACTCAAGCGATAGAGAAATGTATCAAAAAGTTAAAATGACGCCGAAGTCTGTAATTTACGCATATTAGTACAAACTCGCAAGAAACTAAGTGTTTTAGTATGAAAAATGGGCAATTTGTTACGCTTTACCTTTAAATGCGCGCACAGTTTTGATTTTGTCGTCTTTCACTTGTCTGACTTCTAGTTCGTAGTTACCAATCTTTATGCAAACTGGGTGCTCAGGAATGAACTCCAATGACTCAGTAATAAGCCCGTTAATCGTTTTAGGGCCATTAGTAGGTAATGACCATTTAAGCGCTTTATTAATCGCCCTAATGGTGGCGGAGCCATCAATAAGGAAGCTGCTGTCCTCTTGCGCAGTGATATCTGAGCTGCTGGTTGTAGAGTAGTCCGTTGTGAACTCCCCAACAATTTCTTCTAAGATATCTTCCATTGTTGCAAGTCCCTGAACATCACCATATTCATCAACCACAATGCCGATTCTGCGTTTTGCTTTTTGAAATTGAAGTAACTGATGGTTTAGCGGAGTACTTTCGGGGATAAAATAGGGCTCACGACATGCCTGCAGTAGTGCTGCTTTATTTGGCTCAGCATGAGACAAAACTTTTGTCATGTTTCGCAGGTGGAGTACACCAATTATGTTGTTGATGTCTCCCTTGTAGACGGGGAGCCTAGTGTGTTGCGAGCTTCTAGCTTGTTCGATCAAATCATCTAGGTTGTCTTCAATATCTAGTCCAATCACTTCATTCTTAGGAATCATGATGTCGTTGACAGTTACTTTCTCTAGATCAAGGATACTGATCAGCATGTCTTGGTGAGAGCGAGGGATTTTATTGCCAGCTTCATGGACGAGTGTTTTTAGCTCTTCTCTCGTTATATGGTTCTCAGTCTGCGCTGAGGTATTAATGCCCAGTATTTTTAATAGGTTGTTGGTGACTAGGTTTACAGACCAAACAGCAGGGTATAGCAGTTTTAGGAGTGGCTTGAGAATGTGGGCTGCT
>NZ_LWFI01001329.1:0-882 GCF_001635735.1 Oleiphilus sp. HI0067 | reverse complement strand
ACGCTCTAGAAACAGCGCATTCTGATGACGAATACGTTTATTTAATTACGAAAAGAGATAAATAGAACCGTATGTTGAAGATTGTACAATCTTGGGTGGAGCGTTATTTTTCTGATGAGCAAGCGATTGTTCTCGCGTCATTACTTGCCATTGGATTTGGTGTCATCCTGCTGTGGGGCGATATTCTTGCACCTGTTTTAGCATCGATAATCATTGCGTTTGTATTGCAAGGAGCTGTTTCTTGGTTGAACAAACGTGGGCTACCGCAATTACTCTCTGTGACAGTGGTTTTTAGTACCTTTTTGTCCGCGATTTTCGCTTTGATATTTGCTGTTCTCCCTTTGGTTTATTCGCAGTTTGAGTCTTTGGTAAATGATTTTCCCAAAATAGTGAGCACGCTACGTGTCTATGGGGATGATCTGCAGGAACGTTTCCCCGCGTTCTTCCAAGGTGATGAAATAACGCTCGCATATCAGCAGCTATCGGAAGGCTCAGCGCAGGTCGTTCAATGGATATTCTCTCATTCACTATCAACGCTGCCAGTGATTGTAAGTGTGATGATTTATCTCATTGTTGTTCCGATCTTAGTGTTTTTTCTCTTGAAAGATCGCACGAAAATTTTGATGTCGATTGATGCAGCGCTCCCGTCAAAGAAAGGCCTAATTCAGCGAGTCTCGCTCGAAATGAATGAGCAGTTTTCTAACTATCTGCGTGGCAAAGCGATAGAGATTTTCGTTGTCGCCGTTTTTACCTATATTGTGTTGCAGTATTTCGGTCTTAATTACGCAGCGTTGTTGTCAATGCTTGTTGGCTTGTCGGTGTTGATTCCCTATATCGGAGCGATAGTTGTAACGATCCCGGTCGCCTTGATTGCTCTGTTTC
>NZ_LWFI01001328.1:0-552 GCF_001635735.1 Oleiphilus sp. HI0067 | reverse complement strand
CATTCGTACTAAAACCTTCACCGAGCAAAGTGTTAGTAGAGACCACCTCACCTTGCCTAACGTTCGCATTTCGTATCAAACCATCAAAGCCTGCACGCACCTTCGTGCGCTCAAGATTTAACTTAGCCGTATCAAGCGCAACATTTGCCGCACTCAAACGTGATTCAGCAGCTTTAACATGAGGGATACGCAACACGTAATCTTGCGCTTTTTGATTTGGATTACGCTTATTCCAATCTGTCAGCGCTTGTTGCGCTCGGGCTTTTTCGTCTTCTAGGTTAAGCTTCGACGCCGAGAGTTCAGCCTGAGCTTGAGCCACTGCACTCACGAAACTTACGTCATCAATCTCAAGTAATACATCGTCTGAACGAACCCGCTCGCCGTTTTTGAAGCGCGGGTTCTTGGTCACGACGTGCCCCGCAACAAGAGCATGAATCTTATAATCAAACTCAGGCTCAATAAGGCCAAAAGAACGAAGCTGCACTTGGTGGTCTTTTAACTCAAGCTTTTCGACCGATACGGTCAATGCACGAGACTGCACAACAGCGCCGC
>NZ_LWFI01001327.1:0-1692 GCF_001635735.1 Oleiphilus sp. HI0067 | reverse complement strand
CGCTCAGGAATACAGAGCGTGTGCTCGTAAATCCAGCGGTAGAAAAGATCTTAGAAACCGAAGCGAAGCTAGGTGCTGATCTTAAATTTGAAGATATTGCCGACGAAGTAGTAGGCGTTTATCCGCAAGTCATGATGGAAGGCACAGTTGATGCGGGTGCCTGGTCATGCGGGATGGTTGCAGGTTTAATTAATGATATTCCGACCTGTGAAGAGCTTATCTCAGGAATTATGGCGGATGCCGAAGCCATGATTTCTGAGCGTCTATCTAAGCTGCTTTAACGTAACTGTCTTGTCCTGAAATAAGTCGACACTTATTTCTCTTAAAACGCCTGATGAATTTCATCGGGCGTTTTGTTTTTTAAGGCTGTGCGTGGTTTGACATAACTTTGAGCATTGCTCAATGCCTCGCCCGGGATGTTCGCGTTGTATTCATCAATGTTTCGGTAGCCATTACCTTTTAATCCACTCGCTGTTAAGCTCTGTATACAGTGTGTATTGATTAATACGAACTTGTTGTATGTATGTAGTCTTAATTCTGATTGTGGTTGCGATCGTGCTAGGTCCTAGTCTTTGGGTGAAGCGCGTATTGGCGAAGCATGGTAAAAACATTCCAACTATGCCTGGTACTGGTGGAGAGTTGGCTGATCACCTTATTAAGCGTTTTGGATTGGGTGACGTAAAAGTTGAGCAAACTGAACTCGGTGATCACTACGATGATAACGACAAGATGGTTCGCCTTACTGCACCGCACTTTCAAGGGAAGTCATTGTCCGCGATTGCAGTCGCTGCGCACGAAGTAGGGCACGCCATTCAGTTTCACCGAAATGAACCGATTGCTCGACTACGAAAGCGCTTAACCCCTGCGGCAATAACAGTTGAGCGCGTTGCTATATTTATTTTGATGGCGGCACCTGCCGTCGCTGCGGTGTTGAAGGTGCCTCAAAGTGGCTTGTTGATAGCGGCCGTTGGCGTCATCGCGATGCTCTCTTCTGTTTTCATTCAGTTATTAGTGTTGCCTCTAGAGTTTGACGCTAGCTTTAATAAAGCTTTGCCGATTCTAATTGACGGTGAGTATATTACCGATGATCAAGTTGAGGCGGTTCGAGAAGTGCTTAGAGCGGCTGCATGGACCTATGTCGCTGGTACGCTCGCTAGTTTGTTACGTTTTGGTCGCTGGTGGGCAATCTTACGCGGCGTAACATAAGCCGCCTATTCCTTACCCGTTAATCTCCTAGACTTAATAGCTTCTATAACCGTTTTTGCTACTCGTTCTGATTGCTTGGCGATACAAACGCTTAGTACTCAATTTGCATTGGACTCTCCAATTTAGGTACCAAAAAGTGGCAACGATAGTTAGGATGGAACACATTAATCAAAAAGACAGTTAATAATTAACTGTCTTTTTGATAAGAATTTCTTTGAATAGTTGTTAGGTCTCAGAAAGCACACTGCTAAGTTTTATTTCTAGGTCCCTTGATAATACTGGATTGAATTTAGCTTGGTTAAAGGAGGGAGGGCCAGATTGTCCTTTCGCGTTATTCGAGAAGCCAATGGGTTCGATCGGTACGCCGGCAAAGCCGGTGCTAAGTTGCCCATTGCCGTCTTTGTCGTAGAAAACACTAACCGAATAGAAGTGGTTTTCCATGCCTGACAATTGAAACTGTACCTTGCCGTTTTCATCGACCTCTTG
>NZ_LWFI01001326.1:0-1097 GCF_001635735.1 Oleiphilus sp. HI0067 | reverse complement strand
GAATTACAAAATCATGACCTTAATCTTCTGTGTCGCTCCATACTTAGCACTTAGATTTATGAATAGTTAAATTCATAAATAGCTAAAAGCACGCTACGCCAACAGATCTTTAACGAAGCTCGGTAACACTTCACCAGCCTTGCCTTGAATGGAGCGAGAGAAACTCGAGTGCACGGCAGAGGGCTTTAGGTTGATCTCAATACTATCTGCACCTGCATGATTAGCGACTTCAACAAATCCCGCCGCAGGATATACATGACCTGAGGTACCGATCGATATAAAGGCATCGCATTGTTCAATCGCTTGATAAATCTCATCCATATATAAAGGCATTTCACCAAACCAAACGACATGCGGACGCATTTGAACCATTGCACCACAGTTTTCACATACTGAATTTGGTGTCGTATCGACGCGTGACTCCTGTACAAATTCACAAGACTGACAACGCTCCTTAAGCAACTCTCCGTGCATATGTAATACATTTTGAGAGCCTGCACGTTCATGCAGATCATCAATATTCTGCGTCACGAGTATAAATGAATGGCCTGCTAACTGCATCGCACGTTCAAGATCTACTAATGCCCTGTGGGCTAGATTGGGCTGAATATTTGGCGAAAGTAAAAACTGACGACGCTGATTGTAGAACGATTGAACAAGTTCAGGATTGCGTGCAAAACCCTCTGGAGAGGCAACGTCTTCAATACGGTGTTCCTCCCACAAACCGTCACTCGCTCTAAAAGTTTGGATACCAGATTCTGCTGAGATACCAGCTCCCGTCAGTACAACGACAGATTTATACTTCATTCCAACTCCTTTCGTTTAAATAGGCGTTTGCTGAAATTAAGTTCTTTATCATGTGCCTAGCGCTTTAATGACGCTAGCCATACTCTTTTTTTCTCACTGAGTGACATTGCCACATAGGCAGGACTCGTCGAAGGCATGACACCGCTATCAATGCCCTTATCGTTAAGATATTGCTTTCCCATGTGCTTAAAAAAAGTTTTTGCTGATGCTTGTCCGTTAAACAACACCAACGATAAGTCTGGGTGTCGTGCGATAAATGCATCAAAGTCATTAACGATGACCGTATCAGG
>NZ_LWFI01001325.1:0-734 GCF_001635735.1 Oleiphilus sp. HI0067 | reverse complement strand
GCAATGCACTATCAAAGATTGCACGAGCAACAACTTCTTCATTGAATGCCCATAAGTCTTCTAAAGAGCCACCTCCACGGCCTACGATCAATACATCTGCAATCTGTTTATCATTTGCGAGTTGGATTGCTTTTGCGATTTCTTGTGCAGCGCCTTCGCCTTGCACTTTGACAGGGATTAATATTATTTCCAATCCTGGAAAGCGGCGCTTCGTAACGTGGATGATGTCGTGTATGACGGCTCCCGAACGAGATGTAATGACACAAACGCGCTTAGCCATTTGAGGAATTGGTTTTTTATGCTGTCTGTCAAAAAGACCTTCTTGATTTAGCTTAAGCTTCAAAGCGTCAAATGCGGCTTGAAGTGCGCCGAGCCCAGCTGGCTCCATGCTATCGACGATCAGTTGATAATCGCCGCGACCTTCATATAGGCTGAGTTTCCCACGAACAATAACTTCATCACCGTCTTTTGGTTGGAAGCGTAGTCGTTGATTGGCACCGCGAAACATGGCACAGCGAATTTGCGCTTTTTGGTCTTTTAAAGAAAAGTACCAATGGCCTGAACTTGGTCTTGCAAGGCCGCTAAGCTCACCGCTTACCCATACTTGTGCGTAACTGACTTCAAGCATTCGTTTAACTTGGCGATTCAGTTCTGAGACGCTAAGTGCGGTCGGTTTATTGTTGGTGGCTTCTTGAGGGAGCATAGCGGGCTTATGTTGACCAGTTGGTTATGAA
>NZ_LWFI01001324.1:0-1297 GCF_001635735.1 Oleiphilus sp. HI0067 | reverse complement strand
TTCATGGTCGGCAAGTCGTTTGAAGAAGGCGGCATTGCCAAGCACGGCGCAAAGATGGTGATGGCCGTCGCCTGCGCGAAAGTCCCTAAGTTTACAGTCATTATTGGCGGCAGTTTTGGCGCTGGTAATTATGGAATGTGCGGTCGAGCCTATCACCCTCGGTTTTTGTGGATGTGGCCTAACGCGCGCATTTCAGTGATGGGCGGCGAACAAGCAGCAGGTGTGCTTGCTCAAGTAAAGCGCGATAGCATGGCAAAGCGCGGTGAATCTTGGTCTGACGATGATGAGGCGAAACTGAAACAACCTATTATTGATCAATTTGAAAGGCAATCTCACCCCTATTATGCAACAGCTAGGTTATGGGATGATGGCATTATTGAACCCGCGCAAACGCGTGAGGTCCTTGCCATGGCACTATCGGCAAGCATGAATAAAGACATTCAAGACACGCAATTTGGCGTCTTCCGAATGTAAGTTTTTACGAGCATTAGAGTAATACAATGTCAGAGCAATCTGTAATCTTGAAAATAGAGAACCATACGGCGCGTCTCGTGCTTAATCGTCCGGATAAGCATAATGCTTTTGGCGATGAAACAATTGCTTCTTTACTTACTAAGCTTACCGAAGTTGAGCAAAACCCTTCTGTGCGAGTACTCTGCCTGAGTGCAACAGGAAAGAGCTTTAGTGCTGGCGCTGACCTGTCATGGATGAAACGTATGGCCTCACTGGATTACCAGCAAAATCTTGAAGACGCCAAGCAACTCGCATTGTTGATGGAGACGCTTAACACCTTGTCCGTCCCAACCATCGTTAAAATTCAAGGCGCCGCGTTCGGTGGTGCTCTTGGCCTGATTAGTTGCTGTGACATTGCCATCGCGTCTGATAATGCTAAGTTTTGCTTGAGCGAAGTAAAACTAGGTTTAAGCCCTGCAACAATTAGCCCGTATGTCCTCAAAGCGATGGGAGCAAGACGATGCCGTCGCCTATTTCTTACCGCCGAGTTATTTGATGCTCAGCAAGCTGAAAAATGGGGCTTGGTGCATGAAGTCGTAAAGCAAGGTCAACTTGATGACGCGGTCGACAAGGTGCTCCGACAGATTATCAGCAACGGCCCTAAGGCAAGCATCGCAACTAAGAAATTAATAAGGCAAGTTTCCGAATCAGACTTAAACCAAGATAAACAGCATGCGACGGCAGAAATCATTGCCTCACTGCGTGTATCGGAAGAAGGACAAGAAGGCTTAAGTGCATTCTTCGAAAAACGCGCTCCGAGCTGGGTTGATAAGGATTTTGGAGA
>NZ_LWFI01001323.1:0-1128 GCF_001635735.1 Oleiphilus sp. HI0067 | reverse complement strand
CGTCTAGAAGTGCAGCAACACGTGGAAGGAAGTCCTTACCAGTTGTGCCCGCAGAAGTAAGAACGTGCGAGTAACCTTTACCAAGGTCAGCAACCAATAGAGAAAGGTTTTCAGCCAACTGATGGCCGTAAGCTGCGTTATCAGCTACCAATACTTTAGCAACGCCAGCCGCTTTTGACGCAGCTTCTGCTGCTGCACCACAACCTTCGCCCGCAACCAATACGTCGATGTCACCACCGATTGCTGTTGCTGCAGCAAGAACGTTAAGAGTAACTGGCTTCAAGCTACCATTATCATGATCTGCAATAACTAAAATGCTCATTTAGATCACCTTCGCTTCGTTTTTAAGTTTGTCTACAAGCTCTGCAACGTCTGCAACTTTAATACCCGCAGAACGTTTAGCTGGCTCTTCTACTTTCAATGTAGTTAGGCTAGCGCTCAACTCAACACCGTAATCTGCTGGAGATTTAGTATCGAGAGGCTTCTTCTTAGCCTTCATGATGTTAGGAAGAGATGCGTAACGTGGCTCGTTCAAACGCAAGTCAGTAGTCACTACTGCAGGAAGATTAAGACCAACAGTCATCAAACCGCCGTCAACTTCACGCGTAACGTTAACCTTATCACCTTCAACAACAACTTCTGATGCGAATGTACCCTGACCCATGCCTGCAAGTGCTGCTAGCATCTGACCAGTTTGGTTGTTGTCTGAATCGATAGACTGCTTACCAAGAATAACTAACTGAGGTTGTTCTTCGTCAACAATCGCTTTCAAGATTTTAGCAGCTTGAAGAGATTGAACTTGTTCGTCAGTTTCAACCAAGATACCGCGGTCTGCACCTAATGCTAGTGCTGTACGGATTTGCTCTTGAGCAACTTTAGGACCGATAGAAACCACAACGATTTCGCTCGCGATTCCTTTCTCTTTAAGACGAACAGCTTCTTCAACTGCGATTTCACAAAATGGGTTCATTGCCATTTTGATATTAGTAAGATCGACATCTGAATTGTCGGCCTTAACACGTACTTTGACGTTGTAGTCAATAACTCGTTTGACAGCGACAAGAACCTTCATAGATTCCTCATTCTTAACAATTGATGAATTGATGGTGCGAATGCCCTTAATCAAGC
>NZ_LWFI01001322.1:0-43241 GCF_001635735.1 Oleiphilus sp. HI0067 | reverse complement strand
TATGATTATCGCGATGATGTATATATTTAAAAAAATTAAATCACTCACCGGCCTCGCGCTAGAAGACATATTGCACAGTTGAGATATTATGTATTACGCCATTATTTCTACAGATGTGGAAAACAGTTTAGAAAAACGCAAATCAGCACGCCCTGCTCACATAGAACGACTTGAGCAACTAAAAAATGAAGGCCGATTACTGATCGCAGGACCGCACCCTGCTTTAGATTCTGAAGACCCAGGACCAGCAGGATTTACAGGGAGCCTTGTCGTTGCAGAATTTGCCTCCCTTTCTGAAGCACAAAGCTGGGCAGACGATGATCCGTATATTGCGGCAGGCGTTTACGCAAACGTCGTCGTAAAACCATTTAAAAAAGTACTTCCTTAATTAATTTGTAGGACAAAATTAGCCATGAAATTCGCTTCTATCATCGCAATTATTCTAAGCTTTAGCCTGAGCGCTTCTGTTCACGCCAGCACGATGTATATCGATGACACATTACTCGTTCCACTCAGAAGTGGTGAAGGCACAGGATTCCGCATCGTACACAAAGGACTTCCAAGCGGCACAGCCATTGAAATCATCGAACAAAACAAAGAAACAGGGTACTCCTTTGTACGCACAAAAGGCGGAACAGAGGGTTATTTGCCAACACGCTACCTATCTGCAGAACCTATCGCGAAAGCGAAATTGGCCAAAGCAGAAAAAGAATTAAATCAATTGCGTACTAGCAATAAAGATCTGAATACAAAACTCAACGCCTTGCAAGGTAACTTCAATGCACTTGAGAAAGATCATGCACAAACGAGTAAAACACTAAACGCTAACAACACTGAGTTAGCGCGTGTTAAATCCGTATCAGCGGATGCTCTTAACCTAGACCGCAGCAACCGAGAGCTGCGTGAGAGCAATGAAGAGTTACGCAATCAACTCGAACTACTCGAGGTTGAGAATGCTCGATTAAAAGACAAGTCGGAATCCAATATGATGCTAATCGGAGGCGCACTTGTTCTACTAGGTGTCATTCTTGCGCTCATCGTCCCGCTACTTAAACCAAGCAAAAAGAACGATAGCTGGGCTTAAGCAACTCAACATTCCCCTTCATTTGTAAAACTTCGTAGCACGGTGAGACCTAGTAGACAGTCTCACCGTCACGCCTCCCTCTTGATCAAAACTTATCCGATTCTTGGATTATTCTTTATCTATCTGCTAGATATAAAAGAAAATAACAGGATCAAGTCGCTATGGCACATGTCGCTATGACCAATGTACAACGCAATTATTCTGAAAAACGCAATTTTCGGAGAATGGCATTAAACACTGACATTGAGATTCACATGCTCGACTCAAACAAAACATACCCAGCTATGTGCTTAAACTTAAGTGGAGCTGGTCTGATGTTTAGGCTGAAAGAACCACTTGATAAAGATGCTATTTTTCGCACCACGATCAAATCTGGCACCGAACAAACAGCAGATCTAACAGCGACTTTGCGCGTCATTCGATGCGCTCCAAACGGACCAGAGGGATACGTAGTTGGAGCCGAAATTGTTGAATTCAACTAATGAGTACAAACAAAAAAGGCGTGCTGAGCACGCCTTTTTTGTTTAGTGAAAACTAACTCTCTACAAACGCTCGTTCAATAACGTAGTGTCCTAAATTACCCTGCTTAGCTTCCTCAAACCCCATCTCATCAAGGATTTCACATGTCTCTTTTAACATGCTTGGGCTACCACAAATCATGAAACGATCATTTTCAAGATCTAAGGGTGGCAAACCGATATCTGAGGCTAATTTTCCGTTACGCATCGCATCGGTAATTCTTCCTTGAGTTTTGAATTCATCGCGAGTAACTGTTGGGTAATAGATTAGTTTCTCTTTGACCTCGTCGCCAAAGTACTCGTTGTTTGGCAAGTCGTTGAGAATTTCATCTTGATAAGCCAATTCAGAAACAAACCGCGTACCATGCGTTAGAATCACATTATCATACGCAGCGTAGGTTTCAGGGTCACGGATGATGCTCATAAACGGAGCTAACCCAGTACCTGTGCTAATCAAATATAGGTTTTTCCCGGGCAAGAGATTATCGAGAATCAAAGTACCAGTTGGTTTTCTGCTAAGAAGAATCTCATCTCCTTCTTTGATTTTTTGAAGCTTAGATGTAAGAGGCCCATCAGGAACTTTAATACTGAAAAACTCGAGCTCTTCTTCATAGTTCGCACTCGCAATACTATAAGCGCGCATTAGAGGCTTCCCCTCATGTGGCAAGCCAATCATTATGAAATGCCCATTTTTAAAACGAAACGACGGATCACGACTCGTTTTAAAACTAAACAAGGTATCGTTCCAATGTTTAACGCTTGTAACTTTTTCGGTCATGAAACCCATAATCTTCTCCGCACTTTCGTAAATCTTGATGAGAAGTTTAAAAGCCACTAACATATCTGTAAAACAGGATATATAAATAAGTTTATTCGGATTTGTCGATATGCGTTTTACATTGAAACAACTCGAAGTATTTGTCGCGATAGCACACTATGAAAATGTCAGCGTAGCTTCAGAACATTTAGCGATGTCTCAGTCTGCCGTCAGTGAATCGTTAAAAAACCTGGAGCACCAGTTCGACGTAAAACTATTTGATCGAATTGGAAAATCCTTACAACTAAATGCTTTGGGTAAAGCTCTCCAACAAGAAACAAATAACTTACTAGAACGTGCTCAAATTCTAGAGTCATCATTCGCCCAGCATGTAAGTGATGTTTCACTGAATATTGGAGCAACGCTAACCATCGGCAATTATCTAGCAGTGAATATGATCTCCGAATTTAAACAATCACATCCTGATGCAAGCGTTACTCTCAATGTCGCGAATACAACCGAAATCGCGGATCGTGTTCTAAATTATGAATTGGACATCGGACTTATCGAAGGCGAAATCAACAACAATAGTTTGATCGTAGAAACTTGGTTGACTGACGAACTGGTTGTGTTTTGTTCGCCTTCACACCCTTTAGCAAAACGTAAATCTCTAAATGATGATGAACTATTGAATTCAAACTGGGTACTGAGAGAAAGCGGATCAGGAACTCGCCAGGCCTTCGATCATGCCATGCATGGATTACTAAGCTCACTAAAGATATCCATGGAACTGGAGCATACCGAAGCCATCAAACGGGCCGTTGAATGCAATATAGGCTTGGGCTGCCTTTCGCGCATCACGTTGCAAGACGCCTTTAATCGGGGCACACTAATTGAATTAAGTGTCCCCGAACGCGACTTTCTTCGATCACTTTATCTCATTCATCATAAAGACAAATTTATCAACAACACCATGAGCGACTGGCTTACCTTGTGTAGAGACAAAAACTCACTACAAGTACGCTAGCTTAACATCCATGGAAATAGGACAGAGATGTATCAAAATATTGTTTTTGCTGGAGGGGGAAACAGATGTTTCTGGCAAGCAGGGCTATGGCAAGAGCTTGCAAAACACATCGATCTCGCCCCGACAAAGATTGCTTCTGTTAGTGCCGGCTCAGCGATATCTTGTGCCATTCTGGCTAATAGACTTGACGAAACACTCAATGCGACAATGGAAGTGCAAGCACAAAATAGTAAAAACAGATATTGGTCACACGCGCTTCAAGGAAAAAACATACATCCGCACTCAGAGTTATACCGAAAGATCATCCATAAAGCTCTAGATAAGCCAAGCCTCGTTACACTTCAAAACGCCACAAAAAACAAAGTACTCTTAGCCGAGCTACCTGCCTGGCTTGGACCTCGTTCTGGGGTTCTAGTTGGCCTTGCTAGCTACCAGCTTGAAAAAAAGATTCACCACAGAGTTCATCCCCAATGGGGTAGAAAGTTAGGGTTTCGCTCTCGATTTGTTGTCGCCAATCAGGCAAAGACTATTGACGAGCTCGCCGACCTTATTCTTAGCTCCTCATGCACTCCGCCTTTCACACCAATTATGCGACACAATAATACACACGTTCTTGATGGTGGGATGGTGGATAACGTGCCGGTTCATGGCGTCGATACGAATCAAAGCAAAACTCTTGTATTACTGTCGCGTCCCTATAAAGACCTACCGAATACAGAAAAAATCACATATCTCTGCCCTCTTCAAAAAGTAGAGGTAGAAAGCTGGGATTACACATCACCAAAGAAGGTCCACTCTACTTTCGAACAAGGTAAAAGCGATGCCAAACATTATCTTAAGCAACTATTAGGCTAAGACCACGTTACTTGTGTGACCCTTATCCCAATCGTTTGCCTTTGATTTCGCTTCAAAATCCTAGCTCTATATACTAGCTGGGTTAAATTACTTTTCTCAAAGGAATGTTGTGCCCATGAGTTTTAGCGTACTGCGAAGCACTCATCTGATCATTTGTTTGGTTGCCTTTCTCGCACTGAGTGCGTGTAGTGAAACTCCACCCGTCGCTCGCGAGGAAGACGAAGTGCAGAGCATCAATGTATTTTTCAGTACAGAAAATGAATCAGGTCAAGATGTCGGTAAAGCATTCCAATTCAATCCCGAAAGTGGTCGCATCAACGAACTAGCCACATTCAATGCAGAACCAAACTCCGTCGTGGTGCTCGATACTGACGAAGATGCTCCTGGCTACGAATTCGCAGCCTACGTTGACGGAAAAATGATTAAGTTGCTTAATTATTCGAAAACAGCAAACCGTCGTTCATACGACCTCAAAGAATTTATCGATGACGTGTGCGGCGTATACGCAGCCAAAAGACCTGCATTTTCAGTATTTGATTCAGATAGTGACTACTACCTGAAGACAATCGATGATACAGCAGTATATGTCGCGCTTAAAAATGGCTCTGACTGCTCATTTGCTACAAATCGATATCACTACATAGACTTTGATATATCTCGTTCGAACATCCTTAATGAAAGTTTTAACGTCAGTAGCTCAGAAGTCTTTGGAGCATTTCTGATTGATCCAAATTTTATTTACAACGATGATGATGGTGAGCAGCAAACAGGTCGCTCGATATGGGTATCACACAACGCTGAAACAGAAGCATTGAGCGGTAGGGTTTGGAATGGACCTACATTGTTCGATTTTCCATTTGAGTATAAGTCAGAAAATAAGCCGGCAAGCGACGAAGAAACTCCCCCACCATATGTTGTAAGTGCAGGTGATGACCGCTTAGTTATATTCCGAAACCAAAAAGAATATGACAATAGCCAAATCCTCCAAGCTAGTTATACAACTCTTCATGAGTTAAGTCTTGCCACGCTCAATACTCTTATTAACTCAGAAGATATTGTGGCTAGTGAAAATGCAATCAAAGCGTATTTATCACTTGCACGCTCAACATTTGATAATGCAAACCAAGGTTCCGTCCCAAACCATGCCTTAACGGATGGTTTTATTGCATATGAAGGCGATGACACTCTCTATCGATATCAGTTTGACTCTGGCAATGATGAAGAACTCTATACAAAACAAACAGGCCTAATCGCGTTAACTTTTGCTGCTTTAGATACTGGAGATATCGTAACAATAGAAGAATTTGCTTCTTATCAATCTTTGTTGATTTTCTCTAACGACTCGAGAGCAGAAACAATCTTCGCAGTGAATAGCGCTTCGGATATTGATTTAACGACCCATGAATCTCGTATTTATATCAACGCCTTAGCCCCCACAAACATACTTGCTGAAAACATTTCTACAAACACGTGGGTCACCGCGGAATTTGAGTCTAGTCGGATAGTTAGAGTTATCGAAGGCGCTAAACTTGGCTTTTTGAATAACCCCATTGGCGAAGCCGACTTATTGATATTTGTTTCTGACGAAGACAGTTCAGATGAATATCTGATTGATCCCTATGTGGCGAAATATGATGGAAACCAGATAGATGGAATTTTTAATTTCGAAGAACTGGATGAAGATGATGAAGAACGCGTCATCTCTACAACAGATGTGATTCTAGGTCAGATCAAAGGGGATGTAAGCTCCGTATCAAATAAGATTTATGGCGCCAACTTCACTCTAAACAACGATTTTGGTGGTTTCCAAGTTGATACTCGCTTAGGAACTGAAGGCTATTTCTTTGAACCCAAGCAAACTAAAGATGAGGAAGAAAACCGAATTCAAACATTAAGCTTGGTCAGAACCGTTACAACCGGTAACCCGATCACTTTAAATTTCGCGACCGTCACCGAGCAAAAAAATAAGACATCCATTAACTTATGATTCGATCTAATTTTTTATTCGCCTTGAATAAACTTGTATTACTGGCTGCAATATTGTTGAGCCTAGTTGGCTGTGGTGAACTCGGACTAATAAGTGACTCTGACACCATAGACACGACCATAACGCCAGACTACGTGGAACCAATAGAGGCTTTTAATATTGACTCGAATGACATAACAGTTATTGAGGTCACTAACGCACTTCTACCAACACCAAGAACAGTACCCGAACTCACAAATTTGGTTAGTAATAAAAACCAAATTTTACTCTTAGATATAGATTTATCTGGCGATCGCGATAACGAAGATTTCCCATCCGATAGAGGCGCAAGTCCTGAATTCATAAGCTATTTGGATCCAAGCGAAACAAGTAAACTATATTTTCTCGACCTAGCCTCTCGAAGAGAGCAAGTCATATTCGACCTAGAATCAAATACAAATATCATTGGAGATCGCATATTTTGCCAACTGCTGGCCAACCAGATACTCGACAATGATGCTTTGAGACAAGATAAGTTCGAGCCAAAGCAAGAGCTAAAGCTCTTAGCATCTACAGCCGACACAGACTGTTCAGACTTAGCGCAAGTAAATTATTTCCGTTTTAATATTTCGCCAAATGAAGATAATCAATACAGGGTTCAGCAGCCTGTAGAGGTAGAAGTTCCAGATCCCGACAGCTCAGACCCAGATGCGACAAAAGTAGAATTTGAACTGCAAAACATCTCCTATTCAATTTATCAAGCGACACGTGAGACTGCGCCAGAAAGCCTGTTTTATCAAAGCGATTTAATCGTAAACATCCCGAGCATTGGCTATGCACTTTTAAACTACAGCGAGAGCGATTCAGTTTTAACATCACCATCAACGCTCGCTTACGACCTGCAACAACCAATTGATTCAGACAACACAAACACCTTCCAACTTTGGGAGCATACGAGCACCAATAACATATCGCTGAACGCGGATTTTCAAGTTCTAAATCCTTACCCAAACGGCAGTGATGATTTTGTCATCTTACATGGTGACAAGTTGGTACGACTTAGCCAGTCCATTATGTTTGACAAGATACAAGGCAGTGCTCGTATTAATGCATTAGCAAACCCAATTTATACGTGGACAAATCCGGCCGACGCAGACATTTCAAAACTTAATATCTTAAGCAATGAAACAATTTTAGTGCTAGATGGAAATGATCTTAAGCAAATTGCGACGGATGGAACTGTCACTCTTATTCGCACACTAGCGAACGTTGAGGAGAGAGCGCTAGTTAAATCTGATGCTGATGCACTATTACTTGAGACCAACGCAAGTAAAGTGTCTTTTCTTCTTATCAATACGGGAAGTGGCGGTTTGACCAATATCGTAGGTCAAACCGAGTCGTTACAGACGTTCGATAATCAAGATATTTTTGATTACCACCAGCTAGATTCGATGGTAGACCAACGGATAGCTCGAACACAATCAAGTGGTACTGCCTCACCTGAAATCCACGACAGTGCATGGCTACCGATCAAAAACTACCTAACCGATACAACTGAAATGCATCTGCTGCACTCTAGCAATACCGCCGGCGGCATTTTGCGAAGTGCGAGCATTTATAAATATGACGCTATGGAAAGCACCGGGCAGGGAGAATTAAAAGGCGCTTTAGAATTAGAATACGAAATAGCTAAAGTGATTGATGCAGCTATCATTAACGAACGCTTTGGCATGATCTGGGCAACCAAAACCTTTGAAGAAGGTGCGCCGGTGTATGGATATTACTTTAATCCAAGCGATGAGCAATGGAGCGTTTCACTCTCGACCACGCCAGCAAGCTCTGATTGGCTCCCTTTCATAGAACCCTAGAGCCTGAAGTCAACAAATTACCCCGCTTGTTTTCCGTCCCCCTTGCGATTAACAGCTAAGGCCACCGCTGTGTAGCCTGTATCTACACAGGTTGCCATCAGTTTTTTCAGAAATGCGTAAGGCACGTCTTTATCAGCCATAATAGTGACTGCCGGCTCTTGAATATTCACTCCGTCTGAACGGCTCAATTGATACTTAAGCTCTTCGGATACAGAGGGTTCCACATCTCCAGCAAATGCACTGAAGTCATCTCTAGAAATGATAGTCCGCCCGCCAATAATAATATCCGACACACTGACGGTAATAACTAGTGTTTCCTCTGGTAAGGTTTCAGCCAAAGATACAGGAAGATATATTTTTCCGTCCTGATTCAACACCTGAATGTCAGAACTAGAATTGATCATCAAGAAGAAAACCAAAATGGTAAAAATATCCATCAGAGAAACAAGATTCAACTTGCCGCCCGAATTAGCTGCTCTGCGTTTATGCCGCGCTATACGCTTTGCTTTGACCGATTGCTTCAAAACGATTAGTTCCCTCCAACTTCTGGGGCATCAGCAATGCCAATATCCGGGAACAACTCAGCATTAACCACATTACCCGCTATCACTTTAGGATATGCCCTAACAGCATCCATGACGTTAATAATTGTTTGGTAGGATGAATCGGGCTGAGCGAGTAATGTTATATCTCGCTTATCAGGAACACGTCTTTTCAGCTCTTGCATCGCCAAGCTTAGTGCCGAAAGATTCGGCAAGTTCTGATCTGTATTTTCTATGCGCTTGATAAGAGTATTTGCGCCCTCTTTTAGCTCAATAGCTGTTGGCAAGATCAGCACTTGGAAAGAAAGCTGCTCGGCATCAATGTCTTGCACCTGATCTGCACTAGGGAAGTTTAGCTCTATGATCGCAGTGTGCGAGAAAATAAGATTTATAAGCAAGATGGGAACAAGAACGATCATCAAGTTCATGAACGCCGTGATATCTAAATCGGCTTCTTGTTGAGACCATCTGTGACGTCGGATCATACTAATACAAACAATAGGAAGAATGTGTCTGTATTATAGGGAGTCACTGATTGCTATCAAGAACGGTGCGCACAAAACAATCTTTCGATTAAGAAGTATTATGGCGCACATCAAATAAGTTAGCTCTTTTTGTTTAATTGAGCTTTCCACTTCTCGGCATATAATCGATGCTCATAATTTCTTTGAAGTTCGTATATCTGAACATTCGGATTAGCTGGAGAATTATTACACACCACTTTCACGCCATGTTGCATCGCAATAAACTTCACCTCGTCTGGCGAGATTTGTAGATCACGCGCAGCAACCCGATACTCCTGGCGCGGATGATTGGGATTGCATAGTTCGCGAATTCCCCAGCGATCCATGGCCGGTTTGTATGCGCGATAATACTTCACATAGGACAAGTAAAATGCCAATCCGGCAATGAGCGCGACGCCAAATATACCCTCTTCAGTACCATTGCGTGCAAGAGCCCAAATCAGCGTCCCCGCTAATACCAACAAAGCACAAGAGAGCTTAATTTCGTACGGCGTAAAAATGTTTGGTGCCATCACACCATAATTATCTCCGCGTAACATCCATTTAAGTAGTCGATGAATTCCTTTAAACATGAACACCTCCAAAAGCAGGACATATCTCTAAGGTCGACCATGTATATAGAAGAGCGAATCGCAGCCCGCAATTTTCGTTTGGTTAATTTTTGTTCCCGAGTGCATTCATACTTTACTGAAAAACAGATCATAATTTGTACGAATCTGACTTGTATTTAGGGTTTTGGCTTACTTATACTGAAACAACGCGCACTCAGTTAGTAGTCGAACGCTCCTTTAAAGGTTGCCCCACAGCGGCCTTCGTAATAACAATAATTTTGGAGTCATAAAAATGGGCGAACAATTCGCGACTTGGTACAAAGAACAAGGGGAATATGTCACCGGAGCACTATTCGGTTTAATTACTCTCGATCTATTTATGTTTTTAATGTATTGCATCACTGAACGAACCAGTGAAGGATACGGCTTAGGAACTCTCTTACTTACAGCGTGCATAGGGTTTCTAGCATGGGCTGAAAAATTATATTCCGAGCAAGAACAGCACTAATCGCACCTCTCAGCAGAGGCACCCGCCTCTGCTTAAGATTCATTCAACAATTCTGTTTATCCCATCATATGCAAATTTGGTATTAAGTTTGCTCTCAATCTATTAATCAAGGGTCTGCCAAAAAATCGGCAAATTCGTTCCCCTTTTAAGTGATGAGTAAACAAGAGCATGAACCAAATTTCCCCACGAGACACAATGTTAGAGCTAGGCACTCAGCTAAAGAATGCCTTCAAAACACTCTCATCTAGTTCATCAAATACTCCTCAGCCAATTGCGGAAAGCTCCGCCGAATCCGAAATCCCGAGCACTTCCAGCATACAAGGGCTAGAACAGATCGCTGAGCAAAAGAAACGAAAAGATGTGCAGGTTAAAAACTTAACAAAGGAGATCGGTGAGCAACGCGCTTACCTCAACGAAGTCATCAAGAATAAGCTTTCAGAGTATGGTCTCGCTCCTAACACTCAGTTAAAAATCGAGAAACTTGCGAATGGAAAACTTGCAGTACAAGGTCCTGTCGTTCAAAGTCAATTAGAACGAATCGGGTTTGAGTTAAGCCAAGACAACCATTTTGTATCAGCATACACCGCAGTGAGCAAACAAAACCCGACCCTGGAATATGCGAGCAATGTCAATAAGTTAACGCAAGCATACGGCCAAACAAACAAGGTATTTCAAAGCCTGCTCAGTGAGAAAAATGAATTCAACCAATTAAAAGATATTACCTTGCGCTACCAAAGCCTGTTATCTCAAACCGAATTCAAAAGTGCGAGCGAGGCCTAATTTTATTCAAATGCGAGGGTATCTCCGGCACCTTTGCGCAGAACCATAGCTTGATCATCAGATAGATCAATCACCGAACTAGGCTCGAGACCGCAATAGCCACCATCAATCACAAGATCTAATTGATGCTCTAAAGTCTGACGAATCTCATAAGGATCGGTAAAGGGATATTCTTCACCAGGCAGAATCAAACTTGTACTCATCAACGGAGTCCCAAGTTCTTCTAACAAATCTAATGCAATCTTATTGTCAGGAATACGCAATCCAATTTGTCGACGCTTTGGGTGCATTAAACGTCTCGGCACTTCACTAGTTGCCCGAAGAATAAACGTATACGGCCCTGGTGTATGCGCTTTAATTTGTCTGTACTCACTATTACCAACTTTCGCATAGACAGATATATCACTCAGGTCACGACAAACTAAAGTGAAGTTATGCTTGTCTGTCAGTTGCCTAATAGCTCTAATTTTATCTGCGCCAGCTTTGTTTCCGATTTCACACCCTAATGCGTAAGCAGAATCTGTAGGATAAGCGATGATGCCACCCGACCTTACGATGTCGACAGCCTGTCGGATAAGTCTTGCTTGCGGGTTGTCCGGGTGGATCTGGAAAAACTGGCTCATAAAATCATCCTTTTTTTGAACCGCCCATGCAGTTTGGGGAGGCTAATTGCTTATTATCAAGTTCAGCCCACTCTGTATTGGTGTACAGATGCAATGCCAAAGCGTGAAGACCACTTTGCATTTCGGTATTCACTGCTGAATACACCGCTTGATGACGAGCCACTTTTCGTTTCCCATCAAAGTCATCTGATACCAAGACAAGTTTAAAATGGGTTTCAGAATTTTCTGGCACCGAATGCATATGGCTTTCGTTTTCCAATAGCATATAGTCAATATTGAACGCTTCCGCCAAACTTGTTTTTAACTTCTCTTCTCGGGTCATCACCTATTCCAATGCTCTAAGAGTATCTATTTATACAATGCGCATGCATAGTAATGCGGCAGTGTGATCAATGCCACATTAAACAACTTAAATTAGGGCATAAATCCGTCACTAGTTAGTCTAGATGCTATTAATCCAATGCTTTGTAAAATCCTGATACAAATCAGGGTCGGAAAATTTCAAAAAGCAACTACACTTACGCTGATAAATAAGAAAATACTAGTGGCATGGCAAGTTTCTCGCTTTGCTATTTAATCAAAGAACAGTTTAAGTAAGTCCAAAGTGGGGTTATGAATGAGAATCGCATTACTAGAAGATGAGTTGTCACAAGCCGAAACACTCGTTGCGCAACTCAAAGAAAATGGTCACGACTGTGAGCATTTTGAAACTGGAAAATCCTTTGTGTATTCGGTTCTTCATAATAGCTACGATCTTTTAATTTTGGACTGGCAACTTCCTGACATTGAAGGTACAGAAGTATTACGACAAGTTCGTGCCGAAATGAATTGGCGCGTCCCGGTATTATTCCTAACTCAGCGCGACAGTGAAGCCGATATCATTACAGCGCTTGATGCGGGTGCTGACGACTATTTGGTAAAGCCTGCACGAATTGGTGAGCTGACGGCAAGAATCAACGCGCTGAGCCGTCGATTAGGTACAGAGCAAGCTGAACAAGAAGAGCTAGAAATCGGACCTTACGTCATAAATCTGAGCAAGAGAACAATCATCTCATCTGGAGAGGAAGTCTCGCTTACAGATAAAGACTTCGACCTCGCGGTATTTATGTTCCAAAATATTGGCCGACTTTTGTCTCGCGACTTCTTGCTAGAGCGAGTATGGGGCATCTCTTCAAATATTAATACGCGAACTGTTGATACGCACGTGAGTCGTTTGCGCCGAAAACTTAATATCAAACCAGAGAACGGCTTTAGAATTAAGACTATTTATCAGCACGGCTATCGCCTTGAGCGCGGGGGAGACTAAAAGCTTCACCGCTTAAAGTGTAATACTATGAATGGTCCTGTGCAGTCAGTTCATCACCGTCTAACCCTTATATTCGCAGCAAGTTTTGTTGCGTTAGCGCTTACTTTGACTTCACCAAGTATCAATGCTGAGAGTTATGATGGATATCAAAACCTAGATTGGCACTACACAGTAAGACCAAATGATTCCTTGAAAGACGTGGCTGAGCGTTTGTTGAAACGTCAGTATTCTTGGACATCTATCTCTCATTACAACCGCCTCAAAGACGTTGAAAATCTGCAAGTCGGCTCGATTATTAAAGTCCCTATCTCGTGGCTCAAATACCAACCTCGTCCAGCGAAAATTATTAGCTCTGAAGGCCTAGCTTTAATCAAACGCCGTCAAGAAACACGCTATCATGCGATAAAAAGTAACACTCAGATCTATGTTGGGGATGAACTTTTAACGAGGGATGGGAAAATCACAGTTCAATTTGCTGATAATTCCACCGTCAAGCTTGATCCGCACTCCCACCTAATCTTCAACAAATTAAGCAAGTACGAAGACGTAGGGATGGTAGACACACGCATGCGCCTAAGCAGAGGTGGCTTGCGAACAACCGTAAGTCCTTTGGTAAACGGTTCTCGTTACGAAATAAGCACACCGAGCGCCGTTGCGGCAGTGCGTGGCACTGACTTCCGTTTAAGATCGAGCCTTATGGGAACAACGCTAGAAGTTCTCGAAGGCAAAGTTGAATTTTTCTATGATCACGGAAGACAAATGATCGAGTCAGGGGATGGTGTTCGCACAATTGTTGGCCGAGAAAATCTTGAAAGAATCAATCTATTTAACCTTCCTCGCTTCAAAGCCTCTAGTGATTTAAGCAACATTTCAGATGCAGAAGAAACGCTGAATTGGCGAGGTTTACCCGCAGATTTAAATGTCGAAGACAAAAACGCGAGCTTCAAAGCCAGTGGCGCAAGTGTTGATACGAAAGATGACGAATCTGCGTCTCAAGTTCAGACAAATGATGAAGAGGTAAACCAAGACCCTGACGCAGCGACGCTAGACTTACCTCTACCAGGGAGCATCGTTGATGCGTTTACTGCTGAATTCTCATGGGAAGTGAAACACCCAGAAACACTGTCCCGCTTTGAGCTGTCGAAAACAGATGACTTTAAGCGCTTAGCACTTCCGACAAAATGGTCTGAAAATACCAGTTACCGCCTTGAAGACTCTATCGCCGCTGGCAATTATTTCTGGAGAGTTCGTACATTAAGCGCTGGAAAAGCAGAAGCTACTAGTGCTGCAAGAGCAGTATCTATTCAAGGTAAACTCGACGTCGTTAATATTCTGACCGTCAACTATATTGGCGACCAAGTGGGAATTTTCTGGCACACCGTAGACAACGCCCAAGGCTATGTATTACAAATATCAGACGATAAAGAGTTCAGAAGATTATTAAAAGAAGAAACGCTTAGTAAAACACGTGCGTTCCTCAAGCTACCAGAAGGCAAGCATTTTTATGCCCGTGTAAAAGGCTTAGGCGACGAAATATTTAGTTCAGAGTTTGGCCCACATAAAGATATTTTGTTAGAGCCTACTCCTCAATAAATACAATAGAACTATGGCAAGCAAGCCTATAAACGATCCACATCCTTACGAGCAGCACATTCTCACTTTGGCGCTTATTTTAGTGAGCGCGCTGCTTGTATATAGCCACGTAGCAAAGCGTCTAGACCTCCTCACTTATGATGCATTTACGCATGCAGCAACGGTGGATCCAGACCCTAATACCGTTATTATTTCGATTGATGAGAAAAGTCTTAGTAGCATTGGCCAATGGCCTTGGCGAAGAGCTATTCACGCACAACTTGTTGATAAGCTGAGATATTATCAAGCCTCACTCATCGTATTTGATGTATTGTTTTCAGAGTATGACACGCAACACCCAGCGGATGACTTTCTTCTCGCTGAGGCAATAGAAGATGCAGGAAATGTTCTGTTACCTCTACATGTTCACCCCCTCGCCTATGACAAGCCGCTTTCAGAAATTCTACCTATTCCAGAATTAGCCAACGCCGCACTTGGCTTAGGGCACGTCCATGTTGAGCTCGATGAGGATGGTCTGACTCGCGGAATATTTCTCAACACAGGTGTCGGAGATGCATACTGGCCTGCGATGTCTATGGCCATGGCGGTCGAAACCAATCCCATGGTTCAATATTTACAAGAGATTCGCCAACAGACGCGTGTCCCATATGTGGCAGTCAACGCAGAATACCGCCTTATTCCGTTTGCAGGACCTCGCGGCACTTACCCGACTTACAGTTATGTTGACGTGATGTCGAATAAGATACCGGCCGAGACATTCCGCAACAAAACAATTCTTATTGGGGCAACTGCGGCTGGCTTAGGTGATATTATCCCCACGCCCTTTTCTCATATGAATAGCCCTATGTCGGGCGTTGAAATTCACGCGAACGCCTACTCTGCAATCATCAATCAAAAGATTATTCGTAGCGTTTCGGAGCGGTGGGTATATCTATTAACATTCGCATTCATTCTTGTTCCTATCTTAATTTTTCCACGTATTCGTCCAACTTTCGTCATGCCCTCAACCATGTTATTGGCGGCAGGAATATTTGGGTTTAGCTACGCTCTATTAGTATTAGATAGAACGTGGTTCCCACCGGTAAACAGTGTGCTTGGAGTATTGATTGCCTACCCTTTATGGAGCTGGCAAAGAATGCGTCACCTAAATAGTTTTTTTAGCAATGAGTTAGAAAGACTAAGTAGAGAGCCTGACCTAAGCTTTCGTCGCTTGAGCCAGCATAGCCTTGAGAAAATATTCCTAGCGCTGATCGCGATTATCAAGCCCAAAGCTTATGCCTTTACGCACAATGGAAACGTAATTCATGGATTAAACCCACACCAACTAAGCTCATACCGCATATTAGAAGAAGGGGTATGGCAGCATGACGAAAGCTCGAGTTGGATCAAGCTCACTATTGGAGATGATAAATACCGTATTGGGCTTGCCATTCCAAGCGCTGGATTTAGACGCCCTATTACTGAGTTCCTGAATAAGCTGGAGCTGCAATCTGGCCAAGAAGCCATCATCAAAAAACCATCAGAGCAGATAGCGAAGCGTATTCATCAAGTACGTGACGCCATCACTGCGATGCAAGACATGCGTACATTTATTTCTCGCGGCTTTGAAGAAATGCCTGGGGCTGTCATTGTAACCGACCCTATCGGATTAATCGTCTATGCAAATAGCCGCGCACTATCATGGTTGCAGGCTGAGAAAAAACAAATTATCTCCACACCAATATACGAGCTTTTTGCCGCTCTCAAAGCCGACAATGATGATTTTAATCAAGCAATATCAACGTGCCTGTTAGAGGGAAAAGGAAAACAATTCAATCTATCGATTGGACACAGAGATGTGATGATTCATTGCCTGCCATTTTTAGTGGACGAACATAGTGATGCCGGTTTAATGATTAGCATGTCAGACATCACTGAAATTCGTCAGCAGCAACGTGAAAAAAACCAACTGATCGACTTTCTTTCCCATGATGTTCGCTCACCACTTAGTTCTCAGCTCGCCCTACTCCAAGGCTTAAGATCTGGTCGTATTGAATTTGATTCTTCTGTCATTGATCAATTAGCGAGTCATGCAGAACGCTCACTTAGCCTTTCAGATCAATTCTTACAAATCACTCGCGCTGAACAAGCGATTGAAGAAGACTTTTACGAATTTGAATTGGTCAATGCGATCGAGAACGCCATTGATTCAATCAGCCAGCTTGCACGTCAGAAAAATATCGACATCACTCTCTCGGGGGACGAAGAGATATGGCTATTTGGCAGTGCTGAGCTAATTGAGCGAAGCTTGATTAATCTACTTAGTAATGCAACCAAGTATAGTGATGAGAGCAAACCGATTAACGTCGATGTGCAACAAAAAGATACGCTCGCCGTCATCACAATCGAAGACCAAGGTTTTGGCATAAAGGCGGATGAGTTACCGAGAATTTTTGAGCGTTTCAGAAGACAACAAGTGTCCGAAAAATCTGGTCCTAAAGGCGCAGGTCTCGGTCTAAATTTTGTCAAAGTTGTGGTCGAAAAACACAAAGGCGACATCTCAGTCGATAGCGTTTATGGTGTTGGCTCTGCGTTTACTATTCGTCTACCCATTCTATCCGATCAATAACGGGAGTAACTGTGCAAAACCCTATTCATCAAACCAAACTTTTTCTTCTATTCATTGCCTCAACGCTTATTTTGAGTGCTTGCACTGGAACGCGTCCGAAACAACTTGGAGAAGCGCAAACCTCGTTGCAAGTTTGTCCGAGCTCACCAAACTGCGTCAGCTCTCTCAAGGATGAAGATAAAGACCACTTTATCGAAAGTATTAGCTATACCAATAAGTCTTCGACTCACGAAGCACTGGTAAAAGCGATCAACTCAGACGAATCAGCTGAGCTAATCATCAAAACTGATCAGTACATCTATGCAGAATATACGAGCGCGATCATGCGTTATGTAGATGATGTAGAGTTCTTATTCGACGACAACCAACAACGTATACACGTGCGTTCTGCTTCCCGACTTGGGCATTCTGACTTTGGCGTGAATCGCGATCGAATTGAACAAATTCGTTCTCAGCTTAACGATGGGGCTCTATAACATGTCTCAAAAGGTATTGTTCCTTGGGCTTGGCGTCATGGGCTATCACATGGCAGGCCATCTTTCTCAACGCTTCGAAACATTTGTATTCAACCGCACATCAAGCAAGGCCTCTGAGTGGTCCAATGAATTCTCTGGTACTGTCATTAGCGACTTCACTCAAATTCCGGGAGATATCGCATGCGTAATGACATGTATTGGTGACGACAACGATTTGAGAGATATGTATTTTGGAGAGAATGGCTTACTTGCGGAACTTCCGAAAGGAACACTCGTTATCGACCATACGACCGCGTCTGCTGAAGTCGCCCGCGAATTGCATGAACAAGCTCTTAACCTAGGTATTGATTTCATAGACGCGCCCGTTTCAGGTGGCGAGCAAGGTGCGATTAACGGTCAACTGACTGTTATGTGTGGAGGTGACGACGCCGCTTATGAAAAAGCCGAGGAATTCATCGCAACTTACGCGAAGTCTTGCAAACGCCTAGGCGACATTGGTGCAGGTCAACTTACAAAAATGTGCAATCAGATCGCTATTGCAGGTTTAGTTCAAGGCTTATCGGAATCTATTCACTTTGCACAACAAGCAGGACTCGACCCTCAGTCAGTCATCGACGTGATATCTAAAGGTGCCGCTCAATCTTGGCAGATGGATAATCGTCATAAGACCATGATTGCTGACGAATATGAACATGGATTTGCTATTGATTGGATGCGCAAAGACTTAGCGATCTGCCTTGAAGAAGGTAGAAAAATACATGCAAAACTCCCCGTTACGGCTCTTGTTGACCAGTTCTATGCTGACGTACAAGACATGGGGGGGAATCGTTGGGACACATCAAGTTTACTAAAGCGATTGCAAAAGTAAGCATGATCTAAGCTCAGACGCATGTTGCAGAAAGCGTATTCCCGCACCAGCGGAAATACGCCATCATTCGTGTTAGCTATTTATCTGCTCAGACACGAACTCTAACGCAGCCTCAACAGCCACAACCTGCGCAGCAATACATTCTTCGCGCGTTGCACTCTCGCTATCAGGATAAACTTCAGTGGTCGTTGTGAACCTTGCTGATGTAAAACCTGCACATAGACCAAGCAGTTTAGCGTCATAATTCACTACACCGTGCTGCGATGCCTTATCGCCTAACAAGCAGCCTTCTTCATCATTTGGTGCAATATGCGTCACCGATTCAACAGCAGCAATAATACGCGCCTGAAAGGCATCTTGAGGGTTACCGCTATCTCCAACAAGATAAAACCCATCGGGAATATGTGTTGGCGTTTCTTTCTGGCCTAACTTCGCAGCAAGCGCTGGGCGGAACTCAGTAGCATCAGTATCTGTCGTTTCATGCAAATCAATATGCATCACTGGTTCAATGCCATGTTTAGCAACATATTGCATCGTAAATTGAGCCTCCTCACATAGCCCGCCATCTTTGAAGGATCGATTTGGATCAATAGTGTCATAGTTCCACCGATTGATCGTTTCGAAGCCCCAAGGACTCACGCAAGGAATAACGACTAAATTAAACTTCTCTTCGTATTGCTCTGCCTTATTAACTAAAAAAGAGAGCGCACCTAAAACACCACTCGTTTCATAACCATGCACTCCACCAGTAATAAGCACCCAGGGAAGCTCAGGATTCGGCTGAGCGGTTTTAACGGCAAACAACGAATATCGAATAGGGTCGTGAGAAAGAGAGCCGTAGTTATCGATATGAAAGCGATCAGAGAGTCGATACAAATGATCAACAACTTCAGTTTGATACGAACGATAATAGCGTACCGCAGAACGCCACTGTTCTATTTCGGATGCACCCCAAGGTTGACCTGGGGTGCCAATTGCATACGCCATGCTTAAACCCTATTTCTTTTTTGCAGCTTTCTTTTTAGCAGGCGCTTTCGGCTTAGCAGCAGTCTCGACCCACTTACCATCTTGGTAATAGGCCGTCCAACCCGTTGCTTTTGCTTTTTCACCGTCCATGACTTCAGACATCAAGTACTGCTCTTTAGTCTTGCGACTAAAGCGAATAACACTTGGATGTCCATCAGGGTCTGCTACTGGCCCATCAAACAAGAAACTATATTTTGGATCTATCTCATTTTTATGCGGCAACAACTCCGCAAGTAAAGGTGGACGGGTCTCTCTGTTCTTAGGGAACTTACTGGCCGCCAAGAATAAGCCTGCAGCACCATCGCGCAAGATATACGTATCATCGACTTTCTGACATTGAAGCTCTGGCATTGGGACAGGATCCATCTTAGGTGGCGCTGGATTCCCGTCTCTCAATAATTTACGTGTATTCTTACACTCTTCGTTGGTACAACCAAAGTATTTGCCGAAACGGCCTGATTTAAGTTGCATCTCCGAACCACACTTATCACATTCAAGTGTTGGCCCGTCGTAGCCCTTAATATGGAACTTCCCTTCCTCTACTTCGTAACCTTCGCAATCTGGATTATTCCCGCACACGTGAAGCTTTCGATTCTCATCAATCAAATAGCTTTCCATAGAAGTACCACAAATTTTACAACGGCGCTTCTGACGAAGTAGCTTAGACTCGCCTTCATCATCGTCTGCGCTCGCGACTTCGTCACCGGGGACAAGGTTCATTGTATTCTTGCAGCGCTCTTTTGGCGGCAAGGAATAACCAGAGCAACCCAAAAACACACCGGTACTAGCTGTACGAATTTGCATATTGCGCCCGCAATTTCCACAAGGGATACCCGTTTCAACCGGATCGTTACTGCGCATACCATCGTTGGCGGCTTCAGCTTTATCTAGCTGAACCGTGAAGTTACCATAGAACTGATTAAGAACGGATTTCCAGTCCTTGTTACCAAGCGCAATATCATCCAACTGCTCTTCCATCTGAGCAGTAAAGTTGTAGTCCATCAAATCAGGGAATGATTCTGCGAGGCGATCCGTAACAATGTCACCCATTTTTTCAGCATAGAACCGGCGATTCTCAACACGCACATAGCCGCGCTCTTGAATGGTCGAAATAATCGCAGCATAGGTTGAAGGTC
The DNA here is from genome assembly GCF_001635735.1 of Oleiphilus sp. HI0067. Lineage (NCBI taxonomy): Bacteria > Pseudomonadati > Pseudomonadota > Gammaproteobacteria > Oceanospirillales > Oleiphilaceae > Oleiphilus > Oleiphilus sp. HI0067. Next base: position 22,625 of record NZ_LWFI01001322.1, on the reverse strand, counting down.
GACCAATACCACGCTTTTCGAGTTCTTTTACAAGCGCCGCTTCTGAATATCTAGGGGACGGCTTGGTGAAATGCTGTTTAGGATCAAGTCCGCCGAGAGATAATGCATCACCTACTTTGAAGTCAGGCAAAATCACATCGTCATCTTTTTTGCTGTTTGTCGGCATCACTTTAAGGAAACCATCAAACTTCAAAATACGGCCACGGGTACGAAGGGTATAGTCACCAGCACTTGCTTCAACTGAAGAGCTCAAGAACTGCGCATCTGTCATCTGACAGGCAACAAAGTTTCGCCAGATCAATTCGTACAAGCGCTCAGCATCTTTTTCTAAACCAGATATATGCGTCGCTTTTACCGTTACATCAGAGGGACGAATTGCTTCGTGAGCTTCTTGCGCACCTTCTTTACTGCTGTATGAGCGTGGTTTCTCAGGAAGATAATCGTTGCCATATTTGTCTTGAATATAATCACGACAATTAGCAACCGCCTCAGCACTTAAGTTCGTAGAGTCGGTACGCATATAGGTGATGTAACCCGCTTCATATAGACGCTGCGCCAGCATCATCGTTTTCTTAACGCTAAAGCTAAGTCGAGTACTTGCTGCTTGTTGCAAGGTAGAGGTAATAAACGGCGCGTTAGGACGAGACTTAGTGGGCTTATCTTCGCGCCTCGTAATGTTGTACGCGTCAGACTTTAGTCGCGCCAAGTGTTCATTCGTCTCAGCTTCTGAGACAGGCCTAAATGCCTTATCTGCATACTTAGAAACTTGAAAACGTGCATCGCCCTTTCCAGATGCCTTCAAACCGGCGAACACTTCCCAGTATTCTTCTGGAACAAATGCTCGAATCTCACGCTCACGCTCAACAATAAGCTGAACAGCAACAGACTGTACTCGCCCGGCAGACAAACCACGAGCGATCTTAGCCCATAGCAACGGAGACACCATGAAGCCCACTACTCGATCTAGAAAGCGTCGCGCTTGCTGAGCATTTACTCGGCTTTGATCCAACTCATCTGGCTGCTTAAACGCTTCTTGAATCGCTTTCTTAGTGATCTCATTAAATACCACACGTCGATAGCGAGACTCATCGCCACCAATCGCTTCTTTTAAGTGCCAAGCAATCGCCTCTCCTTCTCTATCCAAATCCGTCGCGAGATAGATAGTTTCGGCATTCTTAGCCAACTTCTTTAATTCATTTACCACCTTCTCTTTACCGGGAAGGATTTCGTAATGTGCTGCCCAATCCTTTTCAGGATTAACACCCATTCTATTAATCAGCTGATCTTTGCTCTTCTTCTTTTTATATGCAGCTTTTTCATCGGGACTCATTTTGCGTGTTGCAGCCGCTTGCTTTGCTCGCTCAGCAGGCGTAGATGTCGAAGCGCCACCAGAGGTAGGAAGGTCTCGAATATGTCCGACACTTGACTTAACGATGAAGTCCGAACCGAGATATTTATTAATCGTTTTCGCTTTGGCAGGCGATTCCACGATGACTAGAGACTTAGCCATATCACTCCAAAAAAAGCTCAAAATAGAAAAAGGAAAGCAAACAATTACGCTTTCAACATATGGTTAGAGGCGTACCTAACGCAAATTTAGCGCAACATATATATTGATTTGTAGCTGAGTGGTCAAGCTCTTGCAAAGTTTTTTCTGCATCAGCCATCATTTTTACTTCCAAACAGACAAAAAAATCATCAAGCACTTAAACGCAAAAAAGCACGGATAAACCGTGCTTTTTTAGATTTCGATTGTTTAATCGAAACGCGCTTTAAACTTAGTAGCTACAAGCATCAAGAAATTTTGGTTTCAGGCTAGGCGAAAGTTAGAGAAGAGGCGCAGTTTACATAAAGTAAATGAGCATTCTGAGCTAACTTTCAACAATGCGTGAAAGCCAAAATAGCAGATGCGACAACTAAACGATTATAGGCGTTCCCAAACAGTCGAAATACCCTGACCTAGACCAATACACATAGTAGAAACGCCGTACTTGCCGCCATTTTCTTCTAGTACGTTGATCAAAGTTGTAGAGATACGTGCACCTGAACAACCTAGTGGGTGACCCAATGCGATCGCACCACCTTTCAAGTTTACTTTCTCATCAGCAACATCTAGCAACTTAAGGTCTTTCATTACTGGCAATGATTGACCGGCAAATGCTTCGTTAAGCTCCCAGAAATCGATATCTTCAACTTTAAGACCTGCACGCTTAAGTGCTTTCTTAGTTGCTGGAACTGGGCCGTAACCCATGATCGCTGGATCACAACCTGCAACAGCCATAGATACGATACGAGCGCGTGGCTTAAGGCCAAGCTCTTCTGCTTTCTCTGCAGACATAAGCAACATTGCCGCTGCACCATCAGTCAACTGAGAAGACGTTCCTGCAGTTACAGTACCGCCTTTCGGGTTGAACGCTGGACGTAGCTTAGACAATGACTCGACAGTTGTTTCTGGACGAATTGTTTCATCGTCTTCAACTAATACTTTAAAGCCGTTGTCGTCATGGCCTTCAACAGGAACGATTTCGTTCTTGAACTTGCCATTGATTGTCGCTTCGTGCGCTAAACGGTGTGAACGTGCACCGAACTCGTCTTGTTGCTCACGTGAAATACCGTGCATTTTAGCAAGCATTTCAGCAGTCAAACCCATCATGTTAGATGCTTTTGCAGAATACTTAGACGCTGCTGGGTTGTGGTCGAAGCCTTCAGTCATAGGTACGTGACCCATGTGCTCAACACCACCAACGATGAATACATCGCCGTTACCAGTTTGGATAGCTTGTGCTGCAGTGTGGATTGCAGTCATAGCAGAACCACATAGACGGTTAACAGTCTGTGCAGATGAAGTGTGTGGAACCTTTGTCAACAAAGAGATTTGACGAGCTACGTTAAAGCCCTGCTCTTTAGTTTGGTTAACACAACCCCAGATAACGTCCTCAACCAAGTTAGGGTTAAGACCTGGGTTACGGTCAAAGATCGCATCGATCAATACCGCAGAAAGGGTTTCAGCTCGTACGTTGCGGAAACAGCCGTTTTTAGCTCGACCCATTGGGGTACGTACCGCATCGACAACGACGACGTCTTTTGGATTAAGACTCATAGATATTCTCCGTAATCTTGTCTCAGCGCTTAGCCGAAAAACTTCTTGCCAGTTTTAGCCATCTCACGCATACCTTCAGTCGGCGTGTAGAGAGCACCTAGATCAGCATACTTGTCTGCGATCTTGTTGAATTCTTCGATACCGATAGAATCGATGTAACGAAGCGCACCACCACGGAATGGAGGGAAACCGATACCGAAGATCAGACCCATGTCTGCTTCAGCCGCAGTATCAACAATACCGTCTTCCAAACAACGAACAGTCTCGATGCAAAGTGGAACCATCATACGTTCGATGATTTCTTCATCGGTAAACTCATTGCTGCTTGCAACAACTGGCTTAATCATGTCGTAAACAGATTCATCTACAACTTTCTTCTGCTTACCCTTACGATCTAACTCGTAAGCGTAGAAGCCTTTGTCATTCTTCTGACCAAAACGACCAGCTTCAAACATCACGTCAATCGCTGTTTTGAAGTCTTTACCCATACGATCTGGGTAGCCTTCAGCCATTACTTCACCGCCGTGATTAGCTGTGTCCATACCTACAACGTCAAGCAAGTAAGCAGGACCCATTGGCCAACCGAACTTCTCCATGATCTTGTCTACACGCTGGAAGTCAGCACCGTCACGCATAAGCGCAGCGAAACCACCAAAGTAAGGGAACAAGATACGGTTTACTAGGAAGCCCGGGCAATCGTTAACAACAACAGGTGTTTTACCCATTGCTTGAGCGTATGCAACTGTTGTCGCAATCGTCTCTTCGCTTGTCTTCTCACCGCGAATTACTTCAACCAATGGCATCATGTGTACTGGGTTGAAGAAGTGCATGCCACAGAAGTTCTCTGGACGCTTCAAGTTCTTCGCAAGCAAATCAATAGAAATCGTCGAAGTATTAGATGTAAGGATCGTATCTTCAGATACTTGATCTTCTACTTCACGTAAAACGATATCTTTAACTTTTGGATTCTCAACAACGGCTTCAACAACTAGGTCAACTTCACCGAAGTCACCGTAGCTAAGTGTTGGATCGATTGCGTTAAGAACGTCAGCCATCTTGTCAGCTTTCATGCGACCTTTGTCAACACGCTTAGCAAGAAGCTTCTTCGCTTCATTCAAACCAAGATCGATACCTGCTTGTGCGATATCTTTCATAATGATTGGCGTACCTTTCAGCGCAGATTGGTAAGCGATACCGCCACCCATGATACCTGCACCAAGAACCGCTGCTTTGTTAACCTTTGAAGCTTTAGGAGCAAGCTCTTTCGCTTTAGACTTAAGCGCTTGATCGTTTAGGAAAAGACCAACCAATGATGCCGCAACAGACGTTTTAGCCATCTTAGCGAAGCCTTTTGCTTCCACTTCGATTGCTTTATCACGTGACATACCCGAGTGCTTCTGCATTGCTTTGATCGCTTCAACAGGCGCTGGGTAGTGAGGACCAGCTTGGCCAGCTACGAAACCTTTAGCAGTTTCGAATACCATCATGCTTTCCATTGGGTTCAAGCTCAGCTTGCTAGTTTTCTCTGCACGACGTGCTTCGTAATCTAGTTTGCCAGCGTTAACTTGTTCAAGAAGGTTGATTGCTGCGTCCATCAATTTCTCTGGACCAACAACTGCATCTACTGCACCAAACTTAAGAGCTGCATCTGCTTTGTGCTCTTTAGTTGCTGCAATCCACTCGATTGCGTTATCCGCACCGATCAAACGTGGAAGACGAACAGTACCACCGAAGCCTGGGAAGATACCTAGCTTAACTTCAGGAAGACCAACTTTCGCTTTAGTCGACATAACACGGTAGTCAGTCGCTAAACACATTTCGAAACCACCACCAAGAGCAATGCCATTAATAGCCGTTACTGTTGGGAAAGGCAGATCTTCGATCGCATTGAATACAGAGTTTGCTTTCAAGTTGTTTGCGATAAGTTCTTCTTCAGGACCTGCAAACAAGCTAGTGAATTCTGTGATATCCGCACCAACGATGAATACATCTTTAGTACTTGTAACAACTAGACCTTTAACATCTGCACCTTTAAGTGCTTCTGCTGCTGCGCCTAGTTCTTCGATAGTCAGCCGGTTAAATTTGTTTACGGATTCGCCTTCGAGGTCGAAGTTCAACTGCGCGAACCCACCGTCGATTTCTTTAACCGTGATGGCTTTACCTGCGTAAATCATCAACTGTTCTCCAAGTTTATAAGTTCGTGCCAGTACAGAGGAAAGCTGCCTGACAATCTGTTTAACCCCAAGCAAATGGGGTGAGAAAACAAAAATTCATACGATCGTTTGAATCGTGAGGCGTGTACCTTGTAGAAAACTCAATCGTTTGTCAATGCCAAAAAGGCTTACACCGTTTTCAGGCCGTTTGTGTATGAATGTTTTAAAAATTATTTAATGGAGGCAAATTAATGAAAAACAACCACTTATTACACAATTTGAAAGTTGTAAGTCAGGCATTCATAACTACACTAAATTCTTATAATGCATATATAAGTTGTATGCAGAAATAATAGTCGGAGAAAATAATGCAAATAAGACAAATCATTCATACCGCAGCGGCTATAGCATTAAGCGCAATGACGCTTAACGTGCAAGCACTCGAAAAAGGTCAAGCACTCGGCGCCATGGAAAAAGTGTATGAAGCAACTATCAATAGTTATTACTCAATCAACGGTTTCTATAATTTCAGTGCAAATCAGGCCGACAAAGAACAACAGCAAGAAGTACAGTTTGCAGTAGGAAGCGTCGAAGATCTTATGATCGATATCGCTGGAGCGCTGTCAGATTCAGATTTAATCTCTCAAGTTGATGCCGCTCGTGACGCATGGCTTACCTATGAAGACTCATTGAACGAAAATATTGAAGTGGTGAATGACACAGGTTACACCGACCTTCGCTTGGTCGGTGAACTGGCAAACTACAATATATCATTCAATGATGCGCTGAATATTTTATACAAATCGATTGCCGAGCAAACAGCAAGCGACGACGTATCGAAAGAAAACGAAAGCCATAATGCTGCGAAGATGGTTGCCTTAATGATGACCAAATACTCCGCACGAAGCACATCGACAGTGAGCCAAGTATATTCGCGTGAAGATGAGTCGGACATTACTTTAGATGTCCTTGCGAAAGATTTCGACGGAACACTCAATGGATTGCTTAGCGAGCAAGGCAACCCAGAAGCAGCGAAACTTCTCGACTCTGCCAAGACTAAGTGGGAGTTTATTCAACCGTCACTCGTAAACTACAACGAGAACCGCGTTAACTTTATCGTTAACCTATATTCCAAAAAGATTATTGAAAACCTTCAGCTAGCTAGCAAGATTTAAGACTAGCTGAAACAAAAAAAGGGGGCTATTGCTTTACGCAGCGCCCCCTTTTTTTATGATCTCAAACTCAGCAAGCCGAATGTAATTGCTTAATACATTCCAGTAAGCCGTCTATATCTTCTGCGTCACCACTTTCATCCCACAACAGACCTACCCCATCAGGATAAAGCACTACCCCACTAATTTGATTTGGAATATGTTCCTGATTTGCCAACACACGAGCTTGATCACCATCCATGTTTCGACGATCGAGTTCATGCAATTCAGCACTGCTATGCACCTGAGCTGCCTTCATCCCTCGCCCTTCTTTTACAGGTAATTGATGTGTTTCGTAGATCACATAACCGCGATAGTCATCAAGCCATGGAAAAAACTTATCCTTGAGTTTTTCGTCAACAAGACGAACCCGCAATCCCTTCTTCATCGCCTCTTGCCGTAAAGCAGTGATACGCAATTCGCGCTTCGACGGCTTAATCCAAAGAATAGAACCCGCAACCACCAATGTGCCGAAAATCGCTACCAGCCAACCCAACATGTCTCTCCTTTACTCACCAGCCATCTCTTCAAGCTCCATCCATCGCTCAATAGTTGCTTCAAGCTTTTCTTGCAAAGACGTCAACGCTGTTGTTTGCTGCTCGACATAGGTATGTTCTTTTGAGTAAAAGTCAGGTCTAGACACCTCATTTTGTAGTGCTGCAACCTCTTCCTCCAAATCTGCAATGAGATCCGGCATCTGATCAAGCTCCCTTTGCAACTTATAGCTCAGTTTCTTTTTCTTTAGCGGTTCAGCCTTTTTCTGAGCAACCTGCGCTTTAACTTCAGGTTTAAGAGCTTCAGTTTGACCTTTGTTTAACAAAGCTTGCTCATCAACCAATGCGCCACCCGTTTGTCGAACCCAGTCTTGATAGCCTCCGACATATTCTCGAACCCGGCCATCACCTTCAAACACCATCGTACTGGTTACCACTTGATCAATAAAATCTCGGTCGTGGCTTGTTAGAAGAAGCGTACCGTCAAATTCACCAAGTTTCTCTTCCAGCAACTCTAAAGTCGACACATCCAAATCATTGGTCGGCTCATCCATAACAATAAGGTTTGCAGGCTGCGCAAACAGCTTGGCCAACAACAAGCGATTCGTCTCGCCTCCAGACAGCGCACGCACGGGGGTTCTCGCGCGCGCTACAGTAAACAAGAAGTCATTTAGATATCCGATGACGTGCTTACTACCGCCACCCAACTCAACAAAATCATGTCCATCAGCCACATTCTCGATCACGGTTTTATCCGCATCTAACCCATCACGTAGCTGATCAAAATAAGCAACCTCTAACTTAGTGCCTAAATTCACTGTACCAGACTGCGGTTCCAGCTGACCTAGGATGAGTTTTAGCAAAGTCGTCTTGCCCGCACCATTCGCACCGATCAGACCTATACGATCTCCACGCATAATCGTGGTCGAGAAATCTTTTACCAGCTGACGCCCGTCTTCAAACGCAAAATCAACATGCTCTAACTGCGCTACTTTTTTGCCAGACTTATTTGACGCTTCAATTTTAAAACTCGCGGCGCCTTGTTTTTCGATTCGTCCTTTTCTTTCTTCGCGCATCGCTTTTAAGGCGCGCACACGACCCTCGTTGCGAGTACGACGTGCTTTTATACCCTGACGAATCCACGCTTCCTCTTCAGACAGTCGCTTATCGAATAACTTATTTTGCTTTTCTTCCTCTTCTAGCAGCTTTTCTTTTTCGACTAAATACTGAGCATAACTACCATTAAAGGCGCGAATATGACCTCTATCTAACTCGATAATTCCTGTTGCCAAAGACTTGATAAAAGCCCTATCGTGACTCACAAATAACAAAGCACCCTGAAAATCTGACAAGGTCTTTTCCAGCCAACGGATGGCGTTGATATCCAAATGGTTGGTTGGCTCATCTAGTAGCAGCAGATCAGGCTCGCTGATCAAAGCCTGCGCAAGCATCACTCGACGACGCCATCCACCTGATAAAGAAGACATCGGCGCATCAGGTTGGATATTAAACCGCTTTAAAATCTGCATAACGCGATTATCAAACGTCCACCCACCTTGAGCTTCGATACTTGTTTGCAAGCGCTCCATTCGATCCAAGTCTTCGCCACCAGCATCCACTAAAGCATGATACTCGCTCAATAAAGCTCCTAACTCAGGCAAGCCTTGCGCCACAACATCAAAAGCCTTTTGCTCATCAGCATCAGGTAAGTCTTGAGATAAAAAACCGATTTTCAGATTCTTATCAAAAATCACAGTCCCACTATCGGGCTCAGCTTGCTTCATAAGCAAACGCATTAAGGTCGACTTGCCCTCACCATTCCTACCCAACAAACATAAACGCTGGGAGCGCTCTATTGCGAAATCAACTTCATCAAGCAATGGCTTTAGGCCATACGCAAGAGAAACACCTTCAAGGCGAACAATACTCATTAAACAACCACTTAATTTCTACGTTAGCTTTTTCAAAGTGTTCGACTATTCTTTTGAGCACTTTGCAGCGGACACGTATTAGATCATAGCGCGAGAAGATACTAAATGACTGAACCAGCTTTAGACACAAACATCACTCAGCTCGAGTGGCAGCAAGTTCGATCTACCATCAATTTGCTCACCCTCGCGGTATCACAAATTGAATGCACAATGACTGATGGTGAAAAGTCTGTGGCAGAGTTGACCAAATCATTTTCTTACATAGCAGAACAAATCAGCCACTTGACCGACTCGTCTGACGAACAAGCCGCAAACAACTTTAGCTCCCAAGCCCAAGAGATCCATAACTCGATTTTCAATTCCATCGTGGCGTTTCAATTTTACGATCGATTATCACAACGACTTGATCATGTGAAACGTGACCTAGGCTGGCTGAGCGAATTGGTGTCAGCCCCTAACAGCGCCAACAATCCAAGCGCATGGGAAAAACTGCAAAACGACATTAAGTCGAACTATTCTATGGAAGAAGAGCGACTCATGTTTGAACACATTATGAATGGAGCCTCAGTGAATGAGGCGCTCGAAATATATCGCCATCATTTCGAAAAGACCGATGAAGACGATAGCGATGATGAAGTCGAACTATTCTAATATTTCGACCAAGTCGCCTAACGATATAAGTCCCTCGCCACGCTGAACTAAATTCTCACCAAAGCACGCGCCAAATTGATTCAAGCGGTACTGCGCTAAAGTCTTTAAGGGCTCCTTATTAAACACCCCCCGTTCGTCCAAGGTAATCATACTGCAGCGTGAACATGGCTTAGCGACATCAAACTCGATCTCCCCTATCTTGATTCGGCGCCATTCCGATTCTTGATATGATTCACTCCCACTAATCACAATATTCGGACGAAAACGATTCATTGCCACCGCATTTTCCAACCTCGAATTCAGATCGAGCAATGACTCCTCACTACACAAAAGAATTGGAAAACCATCAGCAAAACTGACTCGTGCTGATTCCGGTGAAAAATCAGGATCAACCTGTCGATAGGTGCTTGAAGGCATGAAGATTAAACGGACAGACTCATTCAAATACACGGATAATCGCTTATCAAAGTCTTTCGATGACATCGCCAAAGCATCAACACTATCCGACCACACTTCAGCCATCACTGGAACATCAAACTCAGAAAACAGTAATACTGTCTCTATGCCATCGAAATTCACTGACAGCGTGCTTTCACTTACTAAAGCAGAGACTAGTGCCATTTTGGGGTGCGTTCTTTGAGTGACATGCTTTCCTTGATCATTGATGACCATAAAACGCCTATCCATATGTGGCCCGAACGCGTCTAAGCTCATCGACTGGTGCGATAAACCGCAAAACGATTTAACAGGATAAGAAAACAGACCAGAGACAGTAATCATCAAGAAACTCGCGCAAAAGCTCAAAACTATAATGCGACTTGGCTAAGAAGAACAAGGCGCAAGTATAAATTGTGTAAACGGCATGACTAAACAGAGATACAGGAATATCAACAATTAAGACATTGAGCTAAGCGATGGATAAGCTTTCTTCGGGCGCGGCAAACCTTGAGGAAGTTTAGTAACAATAAACGACGATAGGTTTAACAAAGTCATAAGAAAATTTGGAGCGGGAAACGAGATTCGAACTCGCGACCCCGACCTTGGCAAGGTCGTGCTCTACCAACTGAGCTATTCCCGCTTAGGAAGGCTTTGAAAAAACTCTGTAAAATCAAGTATTAAGAGAACTTGAAAGAGCTCGTTGCTTCAAAGTGGGGCGTATTATATGGATGCATTTTTCAGTATGCAAGCATTTATTTATACACAATGCTGTTTTTTACGCCCCACCAAATCAAAGCTACTAGTTTTGAGACTCCTGTCTAGTCTTTCTTATCATCGTCTTTTGAAAGATCATCGGTATCACCAATATCAAAGTCTTCAAGATTAAATTCTTCATCATCAAACTCCGGATCACTCAAATCTAGAGCTGCCTCAATTTCCTCAGATAATGCATCATCTTGATCTTCAGCTGCTTCTTCAATCGCCTGCGCAATACTAGCCGCAACCTCAGCTTCATCCTCGAGCACCGGTTCATCTTCGGCTGGCACCTCTTCAGGCTCGTCGCTAAGATTCTCCAATTCCTCTACAACGTCATCCAAGCCCCCAGACAAATCAATATCATCTAAATCCAGGTCATCTGCATCTGGCTCCGGTTCAGATTCTGGCTCTGGTTCTGGTTCTGGCTCCGGTTCTGGCTCCGGTTCTGGTTCTGGTTCTGGTTCTGGCTCTGGCTCTGGTTCTGGCTCTGGCTCTGGTTCTAGCTCTGGTTCTGGCTCAAATGACAATTCTTCTGCAGAAGTGTCGGTTAACTCGTCCATCACTTCATCAGAGATAATTTCTTCTTCCGGCTCTTGCGCTGCTTTTTTCTTACGCACGAAGTAAATCAAGGTACCGAGTAATGCGACAATCGATGCGACACCCGCTGCAATAGCCACCCAAAGCATTTCATTACTTTTTTCATCCTCCATACCATGCGTAAAATCAGCCATTTTAGTTGCTTCTTCACTCAAGTCTGGCGCAATGTTCTGCTCAGGTTCGACAGTCTCGCCTGGCTCATCAAGCCCTTCAACCGGCTCGACAGCTTCTTCTTCAACTGCGATGATTTTATTTGCTTCGCCCATTGGAATAGGGAAAGCCACTTCGAATACTTTAGGTTTTAAATTAACAGGTTCCCCAGCTTCATTGACGCCCTTCACTTTCACCGCCAACTTATAAACGCCATCACCCGCTTCGGGCATGATATTGATCGCCCAGCGCGCTTCATCTCCAATTCGTTCGACAGCTTTGATTAAGCTATTACCATCGGGAGATTTCACCTTCGCAAACACACTAGTCTCCTCCAGCAATATATCAGTCGATAAAGCGCTGACTACTAGCCTATGCATTGGCTGGTCACCCCCAACCACAGACAATTCAAAATCAAATGGAGGACGCAAGGTCACTGTTTGTTCAAACCGACGCTTAAATGTTTTTCCATCAACATCAACAGCGACAATGTAAGTACCTTCGTTTTTCAATTTAGAGATTTGATCTCTAAACACACTGTCAGAACCGAGTTTCATGGCTCGACTGCCTGATTGCCCTACTTCATCAGTAACACTTAAATCGACCTCTAAGATGGACAGAAAGTCGCTATCGGTGATTAATTCACCCTCATCGAAGAAGCTGGCATTAACATCCAATACATCGCCTGCAAATACGTTACTTGGCAATGTCGGGACATCCATCTGCAAATTGCTCACAATCGTGACACGGCTATCCGGACCAACGTCCGCATCAATCACCCACTCTCCCTCATCAGGCTGCGTGACTGTTATCAATTCGTAACCCGAGTCCTTGTACCAACGCACCTCTTCACTCGAACTATTAGCGTCAAACTCTTCCATACCAGGCGCAATTAAGCGAACCTGCTTAGAGCTAGAGTTGGTAAAGACCAAAGCAGTAAATTCTTCAATACTCGAATCTATAACAAAAGCATTCCCTTCAATTGGCACTTGCTCTTGTGGAACCGCTTTATCAAAGGCCTGCAAAAAGACACGATTAAGATCGTCAGAGGTTTCAGCTAAGGCCGACTGGCCGCCTGTTTTTACAGCCAGCTTATCCATGAGTGTTTTATCCGCATTACTAGATAACGCGACTGCATGAATTTTTGCGCCAGACTCGGCAATTCGATTAAGCACTTCGCCCAGAATACGCTCACGTTCTGCTGTATTTTTTGCAGGATCTTTGTCAATGTCGACCATACCATCGGTCAGAAGAATAAAGTGAGTATTGCTGCTATCTGCCTCCAGATCCGCTGATGCGGTCTCAAGCGCTTTTCCTATATTTGTATGCAGTGCAACAGAGTTGATTTCATTAGCTTTCGTTTTTGCCATGGCACGCCAATCAGCATCCACAGCCTGGTATTTCACGAGATTGTTGACCCACTGACCAAAGGTCCAAACACCTACCTGACTCCCCTCAGGAACCAATTCAGTTAGCAAGTTGACGGCAGGAACACGAAGATTTTTCGGATCATTTTTCTTCATACTGCCAGATATATCGATAATTAATCGAACATCCGGTTGCACGTTTGAGTCAGCAAACGCATACCCCGAAGAAAGAATTAAGAGACTGGAAAACGCCACTGCTACGTATTGACGCACTTTTCGCAGACGCAAAAAAACCATTAAAGCCACCCTAACTACTCCTCGCGGAGTCAAAAATAAAATTCAGGAAATAACCTTAGGTATAGCAGAAAATACTATAAGAACAACGCGTAAGCACAAGTAAAGGCTTAAGTATTCAGACTTTTATGAGCAGATTACAATTACTTTTGAGTAAGGTATTGAAAGCGAGGTCGACGCACTCCGTCTAACTCGACATCCTCAGCAAACATTGCATAAGGTCGCACCCATAATCCATGCTCCCCATATAAAGCTCGGTATACAACAAGCTCTTCTTCTGTTTCTGAGTGTCGAGCCAAACCAATGACTTCGTAGCGTTGGCCTTTGTAATGCTCATAAATTCCCGGACGAATCATTCACCGTACCTCATACCTAATAAGCGTCGCGCGACAGACTCTAACAGCACCATCAGCACCATAAAACCAACCGCCGCCCCCATGACCGAAAACGATTGTTGAACAATATCCAATTGATTTTGAGCCAGCGCATAGGCAGCAACTAAAAAGGCCGGCGCAAGCCATAAACCATTTGCGATGATATTCATGGGCGTTAAAAGGGTTACTGCGATAACAATTCGAGTAACGCGACGCGTGCGACGCCATGTCCAATTTCGTGTCATACGCCAAACAACAATCAGCAAGCCAACACTTCAGAGCAAATAAACAAGCCAGGCTACGATGTAAGAAGGTAAATCAATCAACACTATTTTTCCGTAGAGAATTCTTCAATGATGTACAGTTCAAGCTCTTCTTCCGCAACAGTATCTTCCGACACCACTCGACCAAGCGCTGACATCCCTTTTTTATGCACCGAATCAGCATCACCACTTACTAGAGGGTGCCAAGACGCCAAACCACGACCTTCTGATACCATACGATATGCACATGAACTCGGCAGCCAATCAAGCGCGTCCAAGTCTTCCTGAATCAGATCCAAACATTCTGGAACATGCTTTAACCTATCTCGATAGACAGTACACCGACAAGTTTCAAGATCCAACTTTCGACACGCGACAGAGGTATAAAACACTTCGTCTGTCTCATCATCTTGAAGCTTATATAAGCAACACTTAGCACAGCCGTCACACAAGCTTTCCCACTCGCTAGACGTCATTTGAGCGAGCGTTTTTCGCTCCCAAAAAGGCTGTGTTAAATCCGAATTAGCCATTTAAGGAGTCGCGCGGAGCCATCGCCAAATTTTCCGCAGATTCGGAGTCAACTGGCGGCATTTGCAAATAAAATTCTTTTTCCGCAATCGCCTCTAATACCGTTGACGCGTCAGCTCTCGCCAGTTCTTTTTCAGGCGTCAAAATCAAATCCAAAACTTTAGTTGGCGTACCAAAAGCTTGCATCAAAGCTTCTGGCAACTTACTCACATCCTGTGAACGATCAACATATAAATACATTTCAGCACGCTTGCTGCTTTTATAAACAGAGCAAAAACGTTTTGTCGCATTTGTATAAGAAGTCATTCAATTACTCGTCATCAATCGTAGATAAATAGAAAACTAAACAGAACTTATAGCACTGTTGCAGCCAATTCGGTAAGTGGCTGACCTATTAAGTCAGAACGCCAGCCATTAATAAGATCAGGGAGATCTGGATTTTGATCACGCCAATAGTGAATCACCCATGCCTCCATCTGTTTTCTGCCCGCAATCAAGGCTGGGTCTATATTTGCCGTCGCGGCTTGCTTTGCTACAAGCGATTTAATCTTCTTATAAAACTCTAGTTCTTTTCCTTTAATGGGTTTCGCTATTGGCGTAAACCCTTCAGGAACAACTTCTTGCTCGTTAGAAATCAAAGCAATTGCATCGAGACCAAAACGCTTCACCGACTTTGGCTTCACTTTGGGCAAGGAAAACAGAGAATTTTGCGCAGTCGGACGGGTACGCGCCATCTCAATCAGACTAGCGTCTCCGAACACCCAACTTTTAGGAAGATTCTTACCAACAGCCATTTCATCACGCCAGCACACTAGCTTTTGCAAAAGAGCTTGCTTTGTTAAAGGTAAATCCCACGCCCCTCTCAGCTTTAAATATGCGTTTTGTGGATCCGCCACTGCCGATTCAATCGACTCGACCTGACGCGCGCAATCTTCCTCTACAGCAGACTGCCAAGGGCTTTTAATAAGCCTCTCTAACAGATTCTTGTAGATAGTTTCCAAGTAATACACGTCGGCAGCTGCATACTGAAGCTGTTTTGAACTTAAGGGTCTTTTCAACCAATCAGAACGTGTCTCGCCTTTATCAAGTGCGATATCAAGCTCGGCTTCCACCAGACGTTGATACCCTACCGAGGAGCCATTGCCTAAAAATGCATTCGCTATTTGCGTGTCAAACACATTAGAGATATGACAATCACAGGCATAAGAGAGCAGATCAATATCCTCGCTCATAGAGTGCAGAACGATGACCACTTCATCACTTTCAAGCACTGCAGCGAGAGGTTTCAAACTCGTCAAACTTAGAGGATCAATAAGATAGGTTAACCCCGATGCCGCAATTTGAATGAGGCCAGGTTTCGCGTAAAAAGTAGTGCTACGCTCAAATTCAGTATCAAGAATGATATAAGGCTCTTGCAACCAAGACTCAACACACTCATTGAGCTTTGTATCGCTATCCACCCATGTAAAATCTATTTCTTCAAGGGCGCGCAACTGCGTTTCATCAACCATCGCTAAGCGGCTTCCTTCCAGAAAATGCGTGGCCAAGCGTACCGCCATCCACAAAACCTAATTCGCCACCAAGCGGAATCCCATGCGCTAGACGTGTCGCTAGAATACCTCTGTTTTTCAGAATTTCAGAAATATAGTGCGCTGTCGCCTCTCCCTCTACGGTTGGGTTCGTCGCAAGAATCACTTCAGAGACCTGAATTTGGTCAAGATAAGAAACGAATTGTCCGATACCAATTTCTTCTGGACCTCGCCCATCAATTGGCGACAAACTGCCTCCTAAAACAAAATACTTTCCGGCATATTGCTGTGATTGTTCTATCGCAAGTAAATCACTTGGCGACTCAACAACACAAAGCAGGCTGTCATCTCGACGCGTATCACGACAAATTTCACAGACATCTTGCTCTGTAAAGTTCCGACACTTTTCACAGCGCTGCACTTTGTGCATCGCCTCTGACAAGGCTTTCGATAAGCGCACTCCGCCATCACGTTTGCGTTCTAATAAGTCGAGCGCCATGCGCTGTGCAGACTTCTGACCGACGCCAGGCAAAACGCGCAGTGCGTCGATCAATTCATCAATGGTTACACCAAACTTCATCGTATATTTTCCGCCTAGAAAGGCATCTTAAATCCTGGTGGCATTCCCATTCCTGAAGCTAAACCAGACATTGCTTGCTGATTCTTCTCTTCAATTTTACGCACAGCATCATTAACCGCAGCAGCCAACAAGTCTTCTAAAAACTCTTTGTCTTCGGTCATCACACCCGGGTCTAGTTCCACATTCTTAACATCATGGCGACCATTCATTGTAACTTTGACCATACCAGCGCCTGACTCGCCAACCACTTCTGCGTTAGCCATGTCTTCTTGCTGCTTCTGAAGCTGCTCCTGCATTTTTTGAGCTTGCTTCATTATGTCATTCATATTTTTTCCACCGAACATACTCTTCTCCTATTCAATGGTGCCGAGCGCTACGACGCTATCTTCGATAAGACGGCCATCAAACTCAGCGATTAACTGTTTTACGTTTTCATCGGCGTGCAATTTTTGCTTCGCCTCTATAAGTTGCTCTTCACGCATTCGTTCACGCCACATTGCTGGCGTTTCTTGTCCTGCATCGACACCATCCTTGAACTCAATCGCACCATTCCAAGCAAGCGCATCCTTCAATGCTTGCACGATTTTCTTCTTATGCGTGTCGTTTAAAATTCTAAAATGCCCAGTTTCGACAGCTAATTCCATAACCTCACCATGAATACGCTTCACCATATTCATAAGTAGGTTTTGAGTCATGCCTGTCAAACCAAGTCTAATGGCCTGACGCGGCCAGCTCATGCTATCTAAGTCTTGAGAGTCATCGAACTTAGGTGTTTTTTTTTGACTCTCGTTCGCTTGCGTATCAACAGTTGAGTTGATCTCAGATGGCATAGGCGCAGCTTCAATCATTGCTTCGACAGGCTCTTCAACCAAGCTTTGCTGATTGTCTATTGCAGGTGCAGGATGTTCATCTTGCAATGGCGGAGCTTCGTTCATATATGCAGGAACTTGCTCAACAGGCGCTGCGGCAACATCGTTTTGCGGTTCTATTTGCGACTCTGAAGTCTGCTCTGATTCCTGCTGCATTTCTGCTACTTCAGAATTCACTGTCAGAGGCTCTGGCTGTACACTCGTTTGATCACTCACATCGGCTTCACTTGAAGCAGTTTCAACCTCACCCTGAACTTCATGAGCTGGCGGCGCATGTGTCGTTGAAACCTCAGGCGCTAGTGCCTGCGTCACCGGCTTAGTAGGTGGTGCCATGCAAAATGCCATCATGCGTAACAAAGCCATTTCGAACCCTGAGCGCGCGTCCGGTGAAATCGCTAAGTCTTTTCTCGCCACTAGCGCAATTTGATAGTAAAGCTGCACATCTTCTGCACTTAAGTTTTGCGCATAAAAGGTGATACGCTCCTGATCGCCTTGGCTATTATCCGTTGCACCAGCTACTGCCTGTTCAATGGCAACTCTGTGAAACACCGAAACCAAGACCTCAAGCACTGAGGCGTAATCGGGCGCAAATTCTGCTAGCTCAGCTACAACGCCTAGCATTGCTTTTGCATCACGCGCTACAAGCATGTCGAGTAAACGATACACCTTCTTCTGGTCCACTGTACCAAGCATGGCACTCACGGCGGTTTCACCTAACTGACCTTGGGTATAGGCGATAGCCTGATCCGTCAGACTCAAGGCATCACGCATACTGCCATCAGCACCCCGAGCTATCGCCCATAATGCGGCATCTTCGGCACTGACTTGCTCTTGTGATAAAACAAACTTCAAGTGATGAACGATTCTTTCCGGCGTCATATTCTTCAGATTGAACTGAAGGCAACGTGATAGGATCGTAATCGGTAATTTTTGAGGATCGGTGGTCGCAAATAAGAATTTCACATGCTCTGGCGGTTCTTCCAGAGTTTTCAGCAAGGCATTAAAACTATGCGTCGACAGCATGTGTACTTCGTCGATCAGATAGATCTTAAAACGCCCTTCAGTTGGCGCGTACTGAACATTCTCAAGAAGCCCTCGCATGTCTTCGACTTTGGTTCGCGAAGCCGCATCGATCTCGATAAGATCAACATAACGCCCTTGCTCGATTGACGTACAAGCTCCGCACTCGCCACAAGGCTCTGAGGTAATGCCTCGTTCACAACTTAAGCAACGTGCAAGAATCCGTGCAATAGTCGTTTTACCGACACCTCTAGTGCCGGTAAACAAATAAGCGTGGTGAAGTCGCTGCGATTCTAAAGCATGGATTAAGGCCTGCAAGACGTGTTCTTGCCCAACCATTTGCTTAAAATTTTTCGGTCGCCACTTTCGAGCGAGAACCTGATAACTCATGAGATAATTAAGACGAGTGAAATTCTCTCTATCTTACACGCTCATGAGCCTTAGAAACAGAGCTTAGTCATCAAGCTTGATACAAGCTAAGCGATGTCGATACGTTTTTAATGTGTCTACAGCTACACGTAGCTTTTCTGTATCGAAATCCTCATCAAATTGCTCAAAACCTGGCTGCATCGCCTCTCTTAATCTTTGCAATGCGGCTTTGCCTGAAGACGTAATTTCATAGTGTGCATGAATTTCTGGATAATGCTCATCGCTTATGATGGCCTCCGCTGCTATGAGCTCGTTCAAAAGGTGATGCGCATAAGATTGCAATAAATGCTGTTCTTGGAGCAAGGTATTCATCCGGCACTTACCCTGCTCATTCAAAAACTGAAGAATCATCCAAGCTCTGGCCTCCCAATCAGTGATCACGCCGAAGCTTTCTTTTAAACGCTCTAAGTGACGGTGCACGCCCAACACCTCTAAGGTAAGCTGCTATACCAATAAAGAATCTGACATAAATCCAAAACCTCTGTTCAAAATTGAATATGGAAGATAGTCAATATTGCGCATTCGAAAAGAAATCTTGTACAAACTAAATCGAGGCCGCCAGTTATCACGCACGTGAGTAGAGACGTTCTAAAATTTATGACAGTGACTGCAACAAAAAAGACCCATTACATTCAAAAAAACGACTCAAAAATGACTTTTTCTCCAAATACTTTAGAAGCCGCCACACCTTTGCTGGCTTTATAAAAACGACAGGAGGAAATCATGCGGATAATATTAATACTTCTCACTATATGCGTGTCATTCAATGTAAGCGCACACAACTCAAATACATACAAATCAAGCCATCACGCTGAATCAAAAACGATAAAAAAACTAGAACACAAACTTCATAAAACAGAACGAAAACTTCATCAAAAAGAATCGCGCATCGCTAAAAGACTAACAAAAGTTCAGCTTGGACCTCGGCCGTTCTTTCTGGTTGAAGATATGACTGACAGCAAATTAAAACGAAAGCTTCAAAGTTGTAAGTCGGGCCCATTTGCGCCAAGCAACTTCTCGATCGGACATCGCGGCGCCCCCATGCAATTTCCCGAACATACTAAAGAGTCTTATATCGCAGCGGCTAAAATGGGCGCTGGTATCATGGAATGTGATGTCACCTTTACAAAAGATCGCGCGCTAGTGTGTCGTCATGCGCAATGTGATCTCCACACAACAACAAACATTCTTGCAACGCCACTCGCCCAGAAGTGCTCTGTTGCGCCGGAATTCAATTCAGAAGGTGAACTTATTAATGCATCAGACATTAGATGCTGTGCTAGTGACATCACTGTTGCCGAGTTCAAATCACTTGAAGGCAAAATGGACGCGGCCAACCTAGCAGCAACAAGTATTGATGAATATATGGATGCCACAGCTAGTTGGCGAACAGACGGATACAGCGGTCGCGGTACATTGCTGACACATGCCGAAAGTATTCAACTCTTTAAAGAACTAGGCGTCGATTTCACGCCAGAACTAAAATCTCCTCAAGTGGAGATGCCATTCGAAGGCGATTACACACAGCAAGACTATGCGTCACAGTTGATTGAAGAATATCAAGCTGCAGGCATCTCACCGCGACGAGTATGGCCTCAATCATTTAATTATGATGACGTGACATACTGGATACAGCAACACCCTCACTTTGGCAAACAAGCGGTCTATCTTGATGGACGATATGACATGAACGTCAGCCTTGCTGAAATGGAGTCTTGGGTAGCTGATGGCGTCAATGTACTCGCCCCTCCGATGTGGATGTTGCTCGAGGTTAACGCGCATGGCGAAATTATCCCGTCTGACTATGCAATGAATGCCAAACAAGCAGGATTAGACCTTATCACTTGGACGATTGAGCGATCTGGACTGCTGAAAAACAATGGTGGTTGGTACTACCAAACAACGAACGGCAGCACTGGTAATCCTGACGTCATTGATACTGATGGAGACATGTATGAAGTGCTCGATGTGCTAGCGAAAGACGTTGGCATCATCGGTATTTTTTCAGACTGGCCAGCAACAACGACCTACTATGCGAACTGCATGAATTTGTAATCTCGTCTGTGTGCTGCTGGAAAACCCGCTAGCAGCACACTATCTCAAAAAATCAGAGAGCTGACTTTTCGTCTCATTAAAATGAGGATTAAAGGTCAAGCGAGCATGAAGCTTACCTGCTTCCTGATAACCGTATGCCGAGTACCACACTTGCGTTGCGTTTTGGCACAATGAAACTTCCACCCCTTGGCCGTTATTACAATGCCGATACTCGCCTTTCTCACCGTAATAAGGGTTCATAGGAGAAAACAAAGGTCCCATGTGTGATATTGAGCTAACGCGCATTTCTGGCACCTTTGCATTTAGGACATGAACTCGCGCATCATTAATATGTAGAGGCTCTCCAAACCAAATTAGTCGACTATCTTCGTTAGTAAATTTTTCATGAAAGGTATTTGCCACAGCTTGGCTATCTACCACGCTGTCTGCCTCGCTAAGAATCAACATTGCAGGTCGATCAAACGCATTTCGCACTAGTTCATCATTCAATGACTCAACAGTTGCGTAGTAGGACGCAGCAGCCTGAGCCGTCAGCGAATCATAGCGTGCGATATTTTCTTCAGGGTCAACATCCACCCAATCAATAAAATAAGAGGCAAAAGAAGAGAAGCGAACCAGATTACTGGTAGGGTGAAATGCTGGCGCATAAAGCAATAAACCATTAATGCTTTCATCTTCAAGAGAAACGCTAGTCACTAGATTTGCACCAGTAGAAAAACCACCCAGCCACACTTCGTCGAATTCTTTTTTGAGCAAAGCTACATGTTGATCAATGCTCTTTTGCCAATCGCGTTCGCTTGCCCACAACAAGTCAGCCGGACGCGTTCCATGACCCGCTAATAAAATCGCTCTTACAACAAAACCTTGCTCCGCAAGAATCGGCGCTACATCAATAAAAGAGTATGGCGAATCGCCCAAGCCGTGCACCAGCAATATCGCTCTCTTGGTGTTTGCCTCAGTAGATGGCCGTAATTCAAAAGGCATGTTTACTTCTATCTCACGCGCAGGATCGTCTGAAATAAACGCACGATTTTGAGTTAAGTATGCCTTGGTTTGCGTCAAGTAGTCTTGAAAACTTATATATTGCGTTGGTGGTCTATCAGGCGACACCGAAAAGGACGGAGACTGAGGAACTTGTATGCAACTCACAAGCACCGTGAGTAACATCATCGCAAGGCTATGCTTAAGGAACACGATGTCGAATCAGAAGAAGGAGAGAGTTAAGAGCATGAGCGCTGAACATAAGAAATANTGATTTCATTGTGAGTCCTTTTGATGGGGGGTGGTGGGCAAGTATAATTCTAGTTTCCTGCTGTGCTTTTTATAAATCGTTCGATTCTTTTTTGTTGAGCTTGCTGACAACCTTTGCGTTAGAGCCCTCCTTATCGGTAAACTCTGCAGTACATAAAAACACAGCTAATAATCTTCAAGTAAAAGGAAAGAATAGATGTTGAAAAATACGCTAGCAGCCGCTTCGGGTTTGTTGTTGACTGCGCCGGCATTTGCGCACCCAGGACATGATCATGCACATTGGTTGAGCGATCCTATCCACCTACTTACTGCCTTAGCGATTGCGGCTGTTGCTGTGACTGGTGTTGTCGTCGCTAAGCGTAAAAAAGCAAAGCTGGATAAGTAAAATCCTGAAGGGCGCGGATTCTTTCTTGATTATCTGCGCTCATGCTCTTAACTCTCTCCTTCTTCTGATTCGACATCGTGTTCCTTAAGCATAGCCTTGCGATGATGTTACTCACGGTGCTTGTGAGTTGCATACAAGTTCCTCAGTCTCCGTCCTTTTCGGTGTCGCCTGATAGACCACCAACGCAATATATAAGTTTT
>NZ_LWFI01001321.1:0-1691 GCF_001635735.1 Oleiphilus sp. HI0067 | reverse complement strand
TCATCTAAAGTTCAGCTTGATGGTAATACCTATGACGTGAATGAAATTATTCCGTTTGAGCTGAATGATCCATATTTTGAAATTGCACGAGACGACAATAATGAGCTGATCGGTTTTCGTATTGGTTTTGGCGAAGCGAGAGGTCAGTTGTCTGGCGATTTTGGAAGTATTTCAGGCAATGTTGAGATGGACATTGTTGATGACTTTGGAACTCGTTACGAGTCGCAGCTTCTGAATGCGGCAGGTGATGCTGATAACTCTAGATCAACAAATTTCGGTGTGGCTCGCGAATTTACCGGTGGTACGACAGATTGCTCAACAGGCTGGTATTGCTATGACTTAGGTGATTTCAAAACACTTGATATTGGTGAGCGAAACGCCGACACAGGTGCAGTGGAATACACTGAAGACTTCTTTATTGGCTTCCAGAAACAAGCGACGGAATGGATGACTTCAGACGGATCGCTTAATACAGATCTAGGCGCTTTCATTAACCTACCGACGGCGATGCAGATCGATATGAATAGTGGTTTGAATGCAGGCGGTACGGATCGTGTCCGATTAGAATATATCGATCGCGGAAACGGTTTATTCTAACTTCATCTTCGTCTTCTACGCGTTTACTATTAGGTCCTAATTATTTCTAGGCCTAACCTCTATGCAAACTATATTTTGGCACGACTACGAAACGTTTGGTGCTGACCCTCAAAGAGATCGACCATGCCAGTTTGCTGGTGTAAGAACGGATCTCGAACTCAATATCATCGAAGAGCCCGTTACTATCTTCTCACAGCCAACAGAAGATTATCTGCCTTCTGTTCAAGCGTGTCTGGTCACTGGTATCACTCCACAAAAAGCAATGGCAGAGGGTGTTTCAGAAGCTCAGTTTGCAAAAAACATTTCGGAAATCTTTTGTCAGGCAGAAACCTGCGTTGCGGGTTACAACAGTGTCCGATTTGATGATGAGGTGAGCAGAAACCTGTTTTATCGCAACTTTTATGATCCTTATGAAAGAGAGTGGAAAAACGGGAATTCTAGGTGGGACATTATTGATGTTGTTCGGCTTGCTTATGCTTTACGTCCTGACGGTATTAATTGGCCTACTGGCGATGATGGCAAGGTGTCCTTCCGACTAGAGAAGTTAACAGAAGCAAATGGCATCGCGCATGAGGCTGCGCACGACGCTATGTCTGATGTGTATGCCACGATTGAACTAGCCAAATTGATTAAGCAAAGGCAGCCAGCTTTATACAAATTTGCATTCGATATGCGCAGTAAGACCGCAGTCCAAAATTTTCTGGATCAGCATCAAGGGCAACCGTTTTTGCATGTATCGTCAAAAATTGCCGTAGATAAGGGTTGTATAGGGATGATGTATCCGTTGATGCCGCATCCTACTAATAAAAATGCAATTATTGCTTTTGACCTTCGTCAGAACCCCAATGTTCTTCTTCAGCATTCATCCGATGAGATCAAGGCGCTGTTGTATAAAAAAACTGAACTAGATAGTTCAGGTAACCCAGTAAATATTCGTCCTGCTTTGAAGTTAATTCATTTGAATAAATGCCCAATGCTCGCGCCAGCGTCAATGATTAAGGTCATTCCCGAAGAGCGTTTAAAGGCTTGGGGGATGGATCTCGATCTTATGAGAGAGCATGTGAAGCTTCTTAAAGCAGATATGTCGGCTTTTT
>NZ_LWFI01001320.1:0-1267 GCF_001635735.1 Oleiphilus sp. HI0067 | reverse complement strand
TTGCGACAACATAAATCTCACGACCATATTTACTGTAAACCTTTGTTTTGGCTGCAGCAGTTTTCGCCATTGACTCTTTGCGGTTTTGAAAGGCTCTACCCATTACCAGATTCCTTAACGTTGATCTAAAAGCGGGCTTATTCTACAGCGATTTGAACCGAAACTAAATTTCTCGTCCACAAATTCGCAAACTTCATTCTAAGTGTCGAAATAATTTACATCTTTGATTTCCTGGTCTTTTCCACTTTTTCTTTAATGCATGAAAAACATCACAAAAATATTAGTTGGCCTCAATCATGCTTGTTTATAGCTATTGTTCTTTATAGTGTGTAGTAATAAGGGAAAAATAATGAAAACGTTAAAAAAGGCATTCGCTGCTGCTGCGTTCTTAGTTGCTTCAACGGCTAACGCGACATTGATCGATTTTACGAACGATGATCATTGGGCGAGTAATGGAGAAAAAACTGCCTCTCACACATATGATAGCGGTCTCGAAGTTACAATCACTTCGCATCCTGGTGCATTTACAAATAAAACCGAAGGCAAAGCATGTTCGACTGCTTTGACTGGGTTGATGTGCCAAACTGACGGCTTAGGTGTTCGTGATGACGAAATTTCCTTTGGGAACGAGTATATCAAAGTTGAATTCAGCCAGTCAGTTGATGTTGATTGGATTGCATTTTTAGACTTATTTATCGAAGGACCTAACCTGAATACACCAGAGCTTGCCAAAGTTCGAGTTAACGGTGATGAAAATTCTGTGTTTGGCTTTGAGGGTGATCAAACTCGAAATACAGTTGGTTGGTTCCAAACAAGCGGCGATAACTTTTTCAGCGGTGTAACCATGTTGGAGTTTTTTGCAGATGCAAATTCAGGCGATGAAATCAGTCCGGGCAATACCGATTTCGCACTAGCAGCGATCAATGTCACTGAAGTTTCTGAGCCAGGTACATTGGCCTTAATGGGGCTAGGTGTGCTGGCCTTAGTTGGTGCTCGTAAGCGTATACGCTCGTAATAGCGAATGATTGAAAAAAACCGGCTTAATGCCGGTTTTTTTGTGCATGTTGTTTTTGATGCTTGTGTATCGATTTGCACAGTACTAGAGTGAGCTAAGCACCATCGCTGGTTGACTATGAGATAAGGAGAGCTCCTTGCGTGTCACGGAAAATAGTTGCTTGGTCATTTTTGGCGCCTCAGGAGACTTAGCCGCACGAAAACTGATTCCCGCCTTACTGCATTTATTTCAAGCTAAATACCTACCAGAAGA
>NZ_LWFI01001319.1:0-778 GCF_001635735.1 Oleiphilus sp. HI0067 | reverse complement strand
ATGGTGATATAACTCTTGATGTCACTGCGGATGGCTTGCTAGGTTCGACTCAGTTTTATGATGGTCTGAGAATAGGGTTCGAGGATCTAGATTTTGCTTATCGAACCGAAGGGTTTCGTTTAGGTCGTGTTTCGGATGACGGTACGAGTCTGAAGTCTCAGGATTTATCTACGTCTTATAGTATTCCTGGTGTATCGGGTGCGTTGTTTGGTTTGGGGCTTTATCCTGAGTTGAGTGGTCGATTAAACGGGCATATCACTTTGGGGCCGGGCGGTCGTTTTGGTGATGAAGGTATTACCATCAATGCAGATATTGAATTGCGTGATGGCTTAATGGCTACTTATAAGGAATCTGATGGTAGTGGTTTCTGGTTGGCAGGACTCGATATGGATAAGCATCTTCGTGACATGCTTCTTGACGTTACTGAAGAGGGTTTGCGAATTTATGAGACAGAAAGTTGGTCGCGACTAGATGTCACAGACTTTAGATTAGGTGATCGGGCAACTGGTGCGAGCTTTGGGCGCATGGTGCTGGAGACATACGAACAAGGATCTGAAAGAACAATTTCCGCAGGCGGAGCTGGGGCTGTATGTGTTGGTGGGCAAGGGAGCGATAGCGCGTCGTGTCAATCTGATGGTGGTCGATGGTCTGATAGAGGGGATCAAGGCTTAACGATTGCATCGGCCAGATTTTTTAAGGATAGCGTTGAAGCGGAAGGCAAGCGCAATCGCTTTACGTGGGAGACTGGTCGCTCTGGAGAAGGTACTGCCGGTGTTGT
>NZ_LWFI01001318.1:0-926 GCF_001635735.1 Oleiphilus sp. HI0067 | reverse complement strand
ATTCAGCCTGCTATTTATATGGATTTAAAACCACCTGTACTTGCGACGTTGATGGTAGACGGTCGCCAACGTTATATGCAGGTAAGCTTAAACGTTATGGGGCGTGATCAAGCTGCTTTAGATGCAGTCGATTATCACATGCCGTCGATACGTTCGAAGTTAAACGCCTTATATGGCGGAGCGGATTTCAAAATGGCTCAAACAATTGAAGGAAAGGAAGCGCTGATTGCTGAAACGCTTACTTCAATCAATGCTGTTCTTGAAGCCGAAGGTGAGCCTCTTATTGAGGCTGTGTATTTTACAAACTTCGTAATGCAGTAAGAAAAGGTTATTAGCTTTCGTGCAAGACTTACTCTCACAAGACGAAATCGATGCGCTACTTCATGGCGTAGATGATGGAGATATAGACACCGAAGAGGATCATTCTGAAGACGGCGTCCGTTCCTATGATCTAGCTAGCCAAGACCGTATTGTTCGTGGGCGAATGCCAACGCTTGAAATGATCAATGAGCGTTTTGCACGATATACCAGAATTAGCTTGTTTAACTTATTGCGACGTAATGCTGACGTTTCCACAGGTGGCGTTCAGATTATGAAGTTTGGCGAATATATTCATACGCTCTACGTTCCAACAAGTTTAAATATCGTCAAAATGCGCCCCTTGCGTGGCTCAGGGCTATTTATTCTTGATGCGAAGTTAGTCTTCAAGCTCGTTGACAACTTCTTTGGGGGAGACGGGCGACACGCTAAAATCGAAGGGCGCGAGTTTACTCCAACAGAAAATCGTGTTGTCCAAATGGTATTGGAACAAGTCTTTATCGATATGAAAGAGGCTTGGAATGCGATTTTTAAAGTTGATTTTGAGTATGTGAATTCTGAAGTGAACCCCTCAATGGCGAATATAGTCAGCCCAAGTGAGGTGGTTG
>NZ_LWFI01001317.1:0-733 GCF_001635735.1 Oleiphilus sp. HI0067 | reverse complement strand
CAGTTATGCATTAATTCGTGTTGTAGATCAGGTGCCAGAAATTCTCGAGCAACTTGATAAAAGCAGTCAGACTGTTGAACCGATTACCTCTCAGATCCCTGATGTTCTAGCAACAGTGAATAAAGTGAATGCTTCTATTCCAAATGTGTTGGAAGAAGCTAAAGCTTATCGTGAGTTAGTGCCTGAGATAATGACCGAGGTAGAAACTATACGAGCGACCTTGCCGGATGTACTGTCTCGGGTCGATGCGATTGATACTCGGATTCAAGAGGTGAGTGCTCAATTACCGCTTGTTCTCAAAACCGCATACAATGCGGTCGCTACCGTGAACCAGACTAATCAAACCGTTAAGGAAATTGCTCCTTTGGTTCCTGAAGTATTAGACCAGGTTGAAAAAACACGTGCTGAGATTCCTAGCTATCTCTCACGAGTTGAAAAAGTGGTTGCGACAGCCAAGGATATCTCAGAAGAGGCCGGAAAGGGCGCAGTGAAAGGGGTTTTAAAAGGCATTATTACTACGCCGTTTGATTTTCTAGCCAGCGCAGAAGAGAGATTGTTTGATCGTTTTAAAGGTGATGTAAATATCACTCAAGAAGATACGCATTTGGTAACAGAATCTATAAAAGTACTGTTGTCAGATCAAAGCTTGAGTCGGAAAACGTGGTCTAATGACGCCACCGGAAATTATGGTCATGTTGATGTCTTGAAGCGCTATCAAGGCTCTGAAGGGAAG
>NZ_LWFI01001316.1:0-707 GCF_001635735.1 Oleiphilus sp. HI0067 | reverse complement strand
AGGCACCATGAAACTCGTAATTATTAGTGGCCGATCGGGCTCAGGTAAGAGTACTGCCCTCCATGTTTTAGAAGACTTAGGCTATTACTGCATCGACAACCTACCTGTCGGTTTGCTCTTAGAGCTTGGCTCACAATCAGCAAGACAAACAGATGAGCGCTTGGCAAAAGTTGCCGTGAGCATTGATGCCCGCAACCTACAAAGCGGCATAGAAAACTTCCCTGCTTTTTATCAAGCCTTTCAAAATCAGAATATCGAAACAGACATTATCTTTCTTGACGCGGATAGCGAAACACTCATAAAGCGCTTTCATGCGACACGAAGAAAACACCCTTTAAGCTCTCCCGACATTTCCTTAAGCGAAGCCATCAACAAAGAGAGCGTTTTATTAGAACCCATTTCCAGGCAGGCTGACCTCAATATAAATACAAGCGACATGTCTTTGTATGAATTGCGTGACCATATCAAACTACGAGTAGCAGGCAGAGCTACACAAGAAATGGCCCTACTATTCCAATCGTTTGGATTCAAACACGGCGTGCCTAGCGATGCAGATTATGTTTTTGACGTTCGATGCCTCCCTAATCCGTACTGGGACCCATCTCTACGCGTATTCACGGGGCTCGACAAACCTGTTGAAGATTTCTTAAGTTCACATTCAGAAGTCGAGGAAATGGAGTCTTCAATTATTACTTTCCTCGACAAGT
>NZ_LWFI01001315.1:0-1202 GCF_001635735.1 Oleiphilus sp. HI0067 | reverse complement strand
CAGGGACGGTAAAGGGCGATACGATTGTTGTCATGATGGAAAATCGTGTTGAGTTATTACTATGCGTTGTGGCGTTAGCGAAGTTGGGGGCAATTGCTGCGCTGATCAATACATCGCAGCGAGGCAATGTTCTTGAACATAGTATTCGTTTGGTTTCGCCCAAGCGCATCATTGTCGGTGAAGAGTTGTTCGACGCTTGTATGGCTGTTGAGTCAGCGCTGCCTGATGGCGATCAAAGTGTGTTATGGGTCGCTGATAAAGCTACGAATGATACGCCTAAAAATGCCTATGATTTGATGGCAGTCGCTGGTAACCAGAGTGAGCAGAACCTCCCGCATAGTGAACACATCCGAGCGAATGATCCTCTTTGTTATTTTTACACGTCGGGCACAACGGGCTTACCGAAAGCCGCCATATTAACCAATGGGCGATATATGAAAGCCTACGGTGGAATTGGGGAAGCGTGTATTCAGTTGCGTAGTGATGATCGCGTTTATGTTCCCTTGCCGTTTTATCACGCGACAGCGATGGTTGTGGCTTGGTCTAGTATCGTATCGAGTGGTGCAACCTTAGTATTGGTAAGAAAGTTTTCGGCAAGTAAATATTGGCATGATGTGGTTTCGCAAGGAGTGACTGCCTTGTGCTATATCGGCGAGTTGTGCCGGTACTTAGTGGCGCAAGCTCCGAGCGATATTGAGCGTGAAAACAAAGTGCGTGTGATGTTTGGCAATGGGCTTCGGCCAGAAATTTGGCGCGAATTTAAACAGCGTTTTGATATTGATCGCGTGCATGAGTTTTATGGCTCGAGCGAAGGCAATGTCGGCTTTATGAATGTGCTCAATTTAGACAATACCGTCGGTTTCTCTCCTGTTCCTTACGCCATTGTCCAATATGACCTCGATGCAGAAGAAGCGCGTCGTTTTTCTAATGGTTATATGAGAAAAGTAAGTCGAGGCGAAGCGGGATTGTTGCTCGGTGAAATTAATGAAAAATCTCCTTTCGATGGGTATACCGAGCCAGAAAAAACAGAGAAAACTATTTTGCGTAATGTCTTTAAGCAGGGCGATGCTTGGTTTAACACTGGCGACATGATGCGTGACTTAGGATTTCGACATGCTCAGTTTGTCGATCGTCTAGGGGATACCTTCCGTTGGAAAGGCGAGAATGTATCAACGACAGAAGTTGAAAATGTTCTGGGTCAA
>NZ_LWFI01001314.1:0-950 GCF_001635735.1 Oleiphilus sp. HI0067 | reverse complement strand
ACTACGGACAGAAGGGTTTACGGAAGAGGCGGGCGCTTTAACCGATATCGTTGATCATGATTGGGCAGGGTTTGCGCAATCTTTGGGCGTAAAAGGCATATCTGTCTCAGATCCGCATCAATTATCTGCTGTGTATGACGAAGCTATGCAGGCAGCGGGGCCTGTGCTGATTGACGTGAAATGCGGATTGTATCCAACACCGACGAAGGTATTTGATGAAACGTTTATGGAAGAATTTAATCGTTATATCGGTCGAGATAGCCGCACGCAAAAACTATTAGAAGAAGTGAATTATGACAGCTCAAAATCAGAACCTTCATTCAACTGAAGATCGTCGCGATGTGATCGCAAAACTT
This sequence comes from Oleiphilus sp. HI0067, assembly GCF_001635735.1. Classification (NCBI taxonomy): domain Bacteria; kingdom Pseudomonadati; phylum Pseudomonadota; class Gammaproteobacteria; order Oceanospirillales; family Oleiphilaceae; genus Oleiphilus; species Oleiphilus sp. HI0067. Next base: position 594 of record NZ_LWFI01001314.1, on the reverse strand, counting down.
GAAGAACTTGCGCCAGACTTTGTGGGTATGATTTCCGACTTTGCTTTGGGCAAAGTCTATGACCGCCCTGTATTGGATGATCAGCTGAAAGAGGTTGTTGCGATTACAGCTTTAATTAGTTTGGGATCAGAGCGTTTGCAAGGTCATTTGGAGTCGGCATTGGCCAAAGGTTTTAGTAAAGAACAATTAACCGAAGTGATTATGCTCTCGAGTATTTATATTGGATTTCCGCGCGCGATCGACGCCATGCTTGTGTTGCACTCACTCACCGATGAAGCCTAATAGCCAATACTTAAGACCTGATAGCTAATATCTTAAAGCAATACCTGATAAACAGTGCCTAATGCAAAGTTGCTCATCCCTGAGTGTGTAAATTCTCGGGTCGCTTGATACGTATCAACACTATAAAAATGCTCCTCGCATACAGTACTATGACTTGAGTCATGACGACGAAGAAAAATAAATCGAGGAGCGAGCCATGCCAATACATCATAACCAGGTCGAAGCCTGCGTCGACGATGTGATTTCTTCATTAAACAGCAATATCGTGATGGGCATACCCTTAGGTATTGGAAAGCCTGTGCAGTTTGTGAA
>NZ_LWFI01001313.1:0-749 GCF_001635735.1 Oleiphilus sp. HI0067 | reverse complement strand
GCTGCCACCATCCAGACAAGGCTTTTACAGATCCACGATCACTCAATGCCGCAAGCGCCGGCTCAATTGGAGCAAATAACACAAGTATCGGTGACCGAAATACTCCGAGTGCCGCCTATGCTAGCTTCACACCTGAATTTCATATAAATGACTCAGGTCAGTACATTGGCGGACTATTTTGGGACGGTCGTGCAAACAACCTAAAAGAGCAAGCGGCTGGCCCTCCCCTTAACCCTGATGAAATGGGGCTTCGTTCAGACGCTGAATTTTCACAACGCATCCGAGAAAATCAAAACTACCTTTCCGCGTTTTCGAAACTCTTCGGCGAACAAGTTGTTAAAGAAAACGGCAAGTTATTTGATGCAGCGATTACAGCAATCGCGAATTATGAAACAAGCACGGAGTTATCCCCATTTGACTCAAAATACGATCGGTATCTTCGGGGAGAATACCAAATGACGGCTGAAGAAGACTTAGGTATGACGCTCTTCTTCTCCCAGCAATTTACGAACTGCAATCAATGCCACCAACTTCATACCAGCAACATAGCCGCTCAAGAAACATTTACAGACTACACGCACCATAATATTGGTGTTCCAAGCAATATTGCGTTGAGAAAAATTAACGGCACTCCTCCACGAAGCCAAGATTTTGGCCTAGGCTCTACCGACAAAATAAATACAGAAAACCGTGCCAAGCTAAATGGGAAGTTTAAAGTCCCTACGCTTAGAAACGTTGCAATCACAGCA
>NZ_LWFI01001312.1:0-789 GCF_001635735.1 Oleiphilus sp. HI0067 | reverse complement strand
CTCGTTCCTTGAGAAAACCTAGTCTTTCGTTGGTTTTTTCCAATTGGAAATATTTACTTGCTTACCTCGCGCTACAGCGAGTTGATGCTCATCGACATTTTTTGTCACGACAGAACCTGCACCTACCGTTGCACCCTTCTCAATTTTTACTGGGGCGACGAGAGACGAGTTCGAACCAATAAACACATCATCGCCAAGTTCTGTTTGGTATTTGTTTACACCGTCATAGTTACAGGTGATCGTGCCTGCACCGATATTTACACCCGCGCCAATCTCTGCGTCTCCGATATAGCTCAAGTGATTCACTTTCGAACCTTCGCCAATATTTGTTTTCTTCGTTTCGACAAAATTACCGATTTTAGCGTTGTCAGAAAGCTTAGTTCCGGGGCGGAGTCGAGCATAGGGGCCAATATCGCAATCCGATCCAACAATAGAGTCCTCGATGACTGAATTCGCTTTGATAACCGTACCTGAGGCAATAGTAGTGTTTTTAATCAAGCAATTAGGACCTATTGAAACGTTGGCTTCTATTGAAACATTGCCTTCAAAGATACAATTTAAATCGATTGTTACGTCTTGACCACAGGCCAAAGTACCACGGATATCAATACGGTTTGGATCAAATAGGCTCACGCCGTTTCTTAACAAGGCTTCACCAAGTTGGGATTGATACCAACATTCAAGTTCACACAGTTGTAAGCGATCATTTACGCCTTGAACTTCTTCTGGAGAATTCGGAAAACACGCTTCAACTTCTTTTCCTTGATTAACCGCTAAAGCAACAAAGTC